>JAFXIL010000008.1 GCA_017563185.1 Kiritimatiellia bacterium
GCTGCGCGCCACGCGGTCCGCCGAATACGCGATCACGTTCAACGGACGCGAACTGCCCACCTGCCGGCTCGGCGACCAACTGCTCTTCACGTGCGAACCGCCGGCGCGGAGCATCTCCACGTTCTACCTCTACGTGCGGCGCGGACGCGGCGGCGCGGAGACGAAGCCGGAGGAGCTGAAGAGCGCGCTCGGCAGCGAGATTCCGTCCGACCAGGTGCTTGTGAAGCGCCCGAGCCTAGGCAACGTCGATGTGTTCGAGGAGCTGCTGAACGGCCCGGCGAACCTCGTGCGCAATCCGGGCTGGGAGGCGGGCGCGACGGACTGGATCAGCGGCACGGGCAATCCCGGCGGCATCTGCTACGAGGTGGTGGCGGAAGGCGGACGTTTCGGGAAGGCGTTCGCGAAGACGGTGATCCCGCGCACGGCGCGTCCGAACTGGAACGGCTGGCGTCAGGCAGTTAAGGTGAAGCCCGGCCACACGTACCTCTACGGCGCTTTCATCAGCGGCGACGACCTGCAAACCTCCGCCACCGTGCACGTGCACCAGCGCACAGCGCATGGCGCGCTGGCGAATGGCGGAATGATCTCGGCGGGGCGCGGCGTGAACGGCACCGTGCCGTGGACGCCGGTGTTCGGCACGGCGCGCGCGACGGATGACGCCGACTGCTTTGACCTGCATCTTACGATGAACGGCGCGGGCACGGTGGCGTACGACGGCGTGCTGGTGGCCGAATACACGGCGGCGCGCACGGGCGACCCCGAGTTCCCGGCGGCCGCAGAGGGCGGTGCGCCGCTGCGCGTCGCGCAGGTGGATCCCGTGGTGAAGGTGTTTCGCGAGACGCCCGTCGAGGAAGCGGATGGCGCCGCGTTCGCCATCTCCCTCGCGCGCAACGAGACGGAGCCCCTGCAGCTGGCCGTGCGCACGGCGCACACCGTGGCCGACCTCAAGGCGCAGGTGGAGCTGCCAGCGCCGCTGAAGGCCGAGGTGGGGCGCGTGCGCCATGTGCCCGTGGACCATCCCACGGCGTACTACAGCTGCACCACGCCCGCATGGGAGCTGCGCTACCCGCGGAACGGCGGCTCCTCCGACGGCTGGAGCGGCTGGTGGCCGGACCCGATAGACCCCGTGGCGGGCGGGCCCGCCCCCGCGAACGAGACGCAGGCGTTCTGGATCAACGTGACGGCGGGCGCCGACGTGCCGTCCGGCACGTACAAGGGGAAGATCACGTGGATGGCGGACGGCGCGGCGGTGCGCACCGACGCGTTCTCGGTGAAGGTGTGGAACTTCGCGCTTGAAGCGCGGCCGTCTTTCCCCGCAATCTACGACCTGCGCGTCGGCGACCGGTGGAAGGTCCTCGGCGCGACGCCCGCCGAGCGGCGCGAGAGGCTGTGGGCGTTGCTTGCGGAGAAGAAGTGCTGCCCGGACCGTCTGGGCGTCGAGGTGAAGTTCGCGAAGGGTGCGGACGGCACGGTGACGGCCGACTTCACGGAGTACGACGCCGTCGCCACGCGCTACTTCGACCACTACCGCTTCCCCGTCTCCTACATGCCGGGCTGCTTCTACTGCTTTGGCTGGGCGATGCCGCCGAAGCCGTTCCTCGGCGAGAATCCATACGAGGGGGCGTGGCCGTACGAGGGCGCGGACTGGACGAAGCTGCGCCCGGCCTACAAGAACCTCTACCAGCAGGCGCTGCGCCTCTACTGGAACCACGTCAAGGAGAAGGGATGGGCGCAAAAGCTCGTCCTCTACATCTCAGACGAGCCGCACTTCTACCGCGCGAACGTGGTCCAGCAGATGAAGGCGTGCTGCGCGATGATCCACGAAGTCGACCCGAAGATCCAGATCTACTCGAGCACGTGGCGGCACTGTCCCGCCTGGAACGACTCGCTCGACGTGTGGGGCGTGGGGCACTACGGCTGCTTCCCCGTGGACGAGATGCGTGCGCGCGTGAAGGCGGGAAGCCGGATATGGTGGACGACGGACGGGCAGATGTGCACGGACACGCCGTACTGCGCGGTGGAGCGCCTGCTGCCGCACTACGCGCGCGCGTTCGGCGCGGAAGCCTACGAGTTCTGGGGCTGCACGTGGCTCACCTACGATCCGTGGAAGTTCGGCTGGCACGCCTACATACGCCAGTCGGACACTCCCGGCAAGACGTACTGGGTGCGCTACCCGGCGGGCGACGGCTTCCTCATCTATCCGCCGCGCGACGGAGGAGCGAAGCCCGTGTCGACCATCCGCCTCGAGGCGGCGCGCGACGGCGTGGAGGACTACAACTACCTCGTGCTGCTGGAGCGCCTGGCGGCGGAGAAGGGACCGCGCGCGGCGGAGGCGGCGCGGCTCGTGGACGAGCTTCGCGCGCTCGTCGCGATCCCGAACGCTGGCGGACGCTACTCCACGCGCATCCTGCCGGAGCCAGAGAAGCTGGCGTCACTGCGCCTGCGCGCCGGCGAGCTGCTCGCGGGAAGTGACGCCCGGCCGGCGCTTTCTCGCAGGTTCGGTACATCATCTCACGAACACCGTAAGTCCGCCGCGCTGGATTGAGGCCCTTGTGCCGTCTTTGGAGACGCTCACGACGCAGCCCGGTGACATCGGCCTGCGACACTTCGCGTGTGTTCAAATAAGTCTAGAACCGGCAGTTGAAAATGACATAGGCCACAAAGAACGGGAGTGAAAGGTGATCAGTCCTTGTCCGGCGGTGCGCTTTTTGGTAAAATTGAGTCCGCTTCAATTAGGAGACGAACCGATGAACACAACAAGAAGAGACTTCCTTGCAGCGGCAGGCGCGGTGTGCGCCATGCCGTATGTTGGCCTTGCCGCCTCGCCCGAAAAAAAAGTGGTGGCGGTGCAGCTTTACTCGATCGACCCATACATCCGCAAGAACGGGCTTGAGAAATCGCTTGCGGAGGTGGCGAAGATCGGCTACAAGGCCGTGGAGTTCGTTAACTACTTTGGCAAAAGCGCCGCAGAGCTGAAGAAGCTGCTGGACGCGAACGGCCTTGTGGCGTGCGGCACGCACGTCCACAAGAACGATCTCGGCCCCCAGCGCATCAAGGCGATTTGCGAGTTCAACCTCGCCTACGGAAACAACCTCCTCATTTGCGCTGGGGCGGGCAACTTCCCGAGAAAGGGCGAGAACGTGGACGAGTTCATGAAGCGCCATGTGGAGCACTACAACGCCGCCGCGGAGAACGCCGCGAAGTACGGCTGCAAGGTGGGTCTGCACAACCATACTCCCGAGTTCGACATCAAGATGTCCGACGGCACGACGTACTGGGACTACTTCTTCACGCACACCCGCAAGGAGGTGTGCATGGAGCAGGACGTGGGCTGGACCACGTGCACAGGGCGCGATCCGTGCGAGGAGTGGCGCAAGTATCCCCACCGCTCGATCACCATGCACGCGAAGGAGGACAACGGGCGTCGCCTGCATCTTGACACGTTCAGCAGCATTCTCGGGCAGCCCGCCGTGAACGCCAAGGGCGTGGACTGGAAGAAGGTCTCCGCCGCGGCGGACGCAGACGGCGTGAAGTGGTGGATCGCGGAGTGCGAGTGCGGACGCGACTCGCTGCACGCGATCACGGAGTCTTATAAGTTCCTCCAACGTCTTGGACGCTGCTAAACGCGGCGAGGCAGGTGCACATGGCAAAGAAAGTTCTTTTCTGGGGACGCTTCGATCCCGGCTATTCGCGCAACCGCGTGTACGCGGCGCTCTTTCGCGAGCTGGGATGGGAGGTGGAGTACTTCTTCGTGAAGTGGTTTCCGAAGTTCGGCGACATGGAGGCCGCCCTCCGCGGCCTGGGGCGGCGTCCCCTGCCCGACCTCGTGTGGGTGCCAGTGTGCCGCCAGCGCGATATCCTCGCCGCCTGCCGCTGGGCGCACAGGCGCGGAATAAAGGTCCTGTTCGATCCCATGATCTCCGCGTGGGACAAGAAAGTGCTCGAGCAGCGCAAGTGGAAGGCCGACGAGCCGCGCGCGAAGCGCCTTCTCGCCCGTGAGACGAAGATGATGCACGCGCCCGACATGGTGACGTGGGATACGTCGTGCCACCTCGACTTCTGCGAGCGCACGTTCAACGTCCCACGCGAGAAGATGCGCGTATTGCTTACGGGCACCGATGAGACGGTATTCAAGCCCCAGCCCGCCGACTCCGAACTTCAGGCTTCAAGCTCTAAACAGTTCAGGGTGCTCTACCACGGCGCGTACCTTCCTCTCCACGGTACGGAGTACATCGTGGAGGCGGCGCGCATGACGCAGGACGAGGGCATCGAGTGGGACTTCCTCGGCTGGGGCGCGTACAAGGCCGAGACGGAGGCCAAGGCCGCGGGCATCTCGAACATCCGCTTCCTCGACAAGGTACCATACGTCGAGGTGCCGAAGGTCATCTGTGCCCACGACGTGGTGCTTGGCGTGTTCGGCACCACTGAGAAGGCGAGCCGCGTGATCGGCAACAAGGTGTACGAGTGCATGGCGTGCGCGCGGCCGACGATCAACGAGTTCTGCACAGGCTATCCGCCTGAGGCGAAGAGCTGCCCCGCGATCAAGTTCGTGCCGCCAGGCGACGCGAAGGCGATTGCCGACGCCGTGCGCGCATACCGTGACGACTGGGCCCGGCGCGACATGTACTTCGCCGAGGCGCGCGCCTTCTTCGAGAAGCATCTCTCGATGCGCGTCATAAAGGAACAACTGCGCGCGATCGTCAAAGACGTGGTCGGTTTATGAGTTTCGGGGTTTAGAAGTTTCTGGTTTATTGCCTTGAAAGGAGCGAGAAGATGAAGATGTTTGCCATGGTGGTGGCTGTAGAATGTTTGGCGGCGAGCGCGATTTGCGGCGAACCGCGCGGGCTTGTGGTGGAGAGGCTG
Source organism: Kiritimatiellia bacterium (assembly GCA_017563185.1). Taxonomy (GTDB): domain Bacteria; phylum Verrucomicrobiota; class Kiritimatiellia; order RFP12; family UBA1067; genus RUG572. The sequence continues at coordinate 4,864 of JAFXIL010000008.1, forward strand.
GAGAATCCATGTGGGGTGGACGCTGCGGCGCCGCGCTTCAGCTGGAAGATGACGGCTGAGAAGGGCGAGAAGGACGTCGTGCAGAGCGCGTACCGCGTCTTGGTGGCGAGCTCGAAGGAGAAGCTCGCGGCGGACTCGGGCGACTTGTGGGACTCCGGCAAGGTAGAGGGCGCGCAGTCGATCGATGTGGCCTACGCCGGGGAGCCGCTTGCCTCTTCGCGTCGCTACTGGTGGAAGGTGCGCACGTGGAACGGCGCGGGGGCGGAGAGCGCATGGAGCGCGCCGGCCGAATGGGTGACGGGCATTCTGCAGCCCGACGGCTGGAAGGCGAAGTGGATCGGTCCCGACGCCTCCACGCGTCCCGACGCGGACATGGCCGGCGCGCGCTGGATAACCGCCAAGCCCAATGCCCGCGGCGATGTGGAGCTCCGCTTTGACTTCGACTTCGCGGGCGCGAAGCCCGGCGAGTACGTGGAGCTGCTGCACGCCGCGTCGGCGCGGCACGAGATCGACGTGAACGGGAAGGAGTTCCACCGCCATTTCGGCCATGTGGACCGTTGGAACCACCTGCGCTTTCGTGACATGACGCCGTGGCTGAAACCGGGCAAGAACACTATGACCGTTAGGGTGAAGAAAGGCGCGAAGGGTGTTCCGCAGGCGTTCATCTGCACGCTGCGCTTCCCCGACGGCAGGCGCATCGTGACGGACGGAACCCACGGCGACGACCTCGGCGGCCTGCGCGACACGCCTTACGGCAAGGAGCTTGTGACGCGCGAGGAGATCGCCTCGCCCGCCTTCGAGAAGAAGTTCACGGTCTCCAGGCCGGTCGCCTCCGCCATACTGCACGTCACCGGCGTAGGCTTCTACGAAGCGTCGCTCAACGGGCGCAAGATCGGCGACAAGGTGCTCGACCCGTCGCCCACGGCCTACGACAGGCACGTCCTCTACTCCACCTACGATCTCGGCGGCGCGCTTAAGCAGGGCGTCAACACGCTGAAGGTGCTGGTGGGGCACGGTTGGTACGACGTGCGCTCGATCGCGGTGTGGAACTTCGATGTAGCGCCGTGGCGCGACTTTCCGCGCATGATCGCGCAGCTTGAGATCGCGTATGCGGATGGTTCGCGCGAAACGGTCATCTCGGACGGTTCGTGGCGTCAGGTGGAAAGTCCCGTCGGATACGACTGCATCCGCGAGGGCGAGGTGATCGGCGCGCACCACCGTGGACAGCCCGATTTCGCGGCGCGCGAGATTCGCGCCGCGGAAGTGCCCGCGCCGAAGGGCGCGCTCGTCGCGGAGAACTGTCCGGGCGCGAAGGTGGTGCGCACTATCGCGCCCAAGGCGATCCACGCGTTTCCAGACGGCACGTACGTGGTGGAGTTCCCGGAGAATTTCGCGGGATGGGTGCGCATGGACGTGCGCGGGCAGAAGAAGGGCGACGTGCTTGCGATACGCTACGACGAGCGCGTGAACAGAGACTTCTCGCCGGCGTCCGTCCGGCGCATAGACTGCCATTTCCGCTACACGGCTTCGCAGGCCGTCTGCGCCGCTGGCGCGAAGTTCCAGACGGACCGCTTCGTCTCCTCGGGCGCGGACGTGGAGCGCTACGAGCCGCGCTTCACTTACAATGGCTTCCAGTACGTCGTCCTCAGTGGCCTTCGCGCCGCGCCGCGCAAGGAGGACATCACGGGGTGCGTGGTGCATACGGACTTCCCCGCGATCGGATCCTTCGAATGCTCCGACGAGACGTTCAACACGCTCATGAAGATGGGCGACCGCGCGTACCGCTCGAACTTCGCGGACGGCTATCCGACGGACTGCCCGCACCGCGAGAAGAACGGCTGGACGGGCGACGCGTCGATCGCGTCCGAGCTCGCGCAGTACTGCTACGAGAACACGGCGGCCTACGAGAAGTGGCTGCGGGACATCATGGACACGCAGCTTGCGAACGGCGACATCTGCTGCATCGTCCCCACCAGCGGCTGGGGATTCCGCTGGGGCAACGGCCCCGCGTGGGACAGCGCGCTTCCGGTGGTCGCTTGGAACCTCTGGTGCTACCGCGGCGACCGCCGGGCGCTCGACGCGGTGTATCCCGCCCTGAAGCGCTACGTGGACTATACGTCCACGCGGGCGAGGGGCAACCTTGTGCGGCATGGTCTCGGCGACTGGATTCCCGTGGAGAGGCGGCACATGCCTTCAACCGAGCTGACCTCCAGCTGCTACTACCGCCAGGCCGCGGCGATCCTCTCGCGAATCGCCGCGATCAAAGGCCTTGCCGACGACGCGGCGCGCTACGGAAAGCTGGCGGACGCAGTCAAGGACGCGGTCAACTCGAAGTTCTACAAGGGCGGCGGCGTCTACGACAACGGGCGGCAGACGGCGCAGGCTTTCCCGCTCGCGTTCGGCGTCGTGCCCGAGGGCGAGCGCGCGGCGGTCGAGGCTAAGCTCGTGGCGTCTGTGGAGGCGGCCGGCGGACACGTCGATATGGGCCTGCTCGGCACGAAGCACGTGTTCCGCGCGCTGAGCCGCGCCGGGCGCACCGACCTCGCGTTCAGGATGCTCACGAATCCCACGCGGCCCTCGCCGGTGGAGTGGATTCAGAAGGGCGGCACCACGCTCTGGGAGGACTGGGGCGACGGCGCGAGCCGCAACCACATAATGTTCGGCGACTTCATGGCGTGGGCGTACCAGTATCTCGGCGGCATCCAGCTGCCGGAAGAGGATGGAAGCTGCGCTGCGATTCCGGACGTGAAGGCGACGGCGTTCAAGGAGGTCGTGATCGCGCCGCATTTCATCAGGGATCTTGCGTGGGCGAAGGCGCGCGTGGATGGCCCGTACGGCGCAATCGCAACCGCGTGGCGGCGCGATGGATCCGGCATCGTGCTCGATGTGCTTGTGCCGCCAAACACCACGGCCATCGTGCGCTTGCCGGGCGAGCCCGACCGCCGCGTAGGGTCAGGCGCGTATTCATTCTCCGTATCCGGGCACACTGCGCTCTAGCGCGCTTGTGCCATTTAAATGGGAATCAGATCGCATGAAATCTTCAGTTTTCATATGTGCACTTCTTGCTTGTGCGGCATGGCTGTCGACTTTTGGCAAGAGCCATGACAAGTGGAGCGACAGGCATGGAGAGGGTGCGCCCGCAGCGCGGGAGATGCTGGTCCATTCGCATAACGACTATGAGCAGAAGCGTCCGTTCTGGGGCGCCTATGAAGCTGGTGCGGACTCCATTGAAGCCGACGTGTATCTTGTGGGCAATGATCTGCTTGTGGCGCATTCCCGTAGCGGGCTGAAAACTGCGAAGACGCTTCGCAGCCTTTATCTGGAGCCGCTGCGGGATGTAATGCGGAAGAATGGCGGGCGCGCCCGTGCGAACGGAAAGCCGCTTCAGCTTGTCATTGACATAAAGAACGGCAGGCAGGCGTTCGACGCCCTGTTGAAGATGATCGAACAGGAGGGATTCCGCGGCTGCTTCGATGTCCACAAGAATCCATCGGCGGCCAGGCTGAGCGTAGGGGGGGACATTTCCGAGATAAAGGACTTTCTCGCCTATCCAGACTTCGTTTTCTTCAGTGTTCCTTCCGCCAGAAAGCTCGACGACAGCCAGTGCAGGCGCGTGTCATGGGTTAGCGACTGCGCTTGCATCTACACCAAGTGGCGTTCTGGTCCAATGTCTGAAGGCGACAAGAAGAAAATCCGCGATGCCGCCGGGCGGGCCCATGCCAGGGGATTGCCTTTCCGCCTGTGGGGATTTCCTGACAATACGGAGGCATGGCAACTCGCGCGGGAACTCGGATTGGACTACGTCAATACAGATCGCCCTGCCGCAGCCGTTGCATTCTTCGCAGCAGCGGCGTCTCCGTCTCCGCCAGTCAAAATGGGGACAGTCCCCCCGCCTGCCGGGACAGTCCCATCGCCAGCCCAGCCGCCGAAGAGCCAGGCGCGCGCCGAGATCGCGTGGGTGAAGCCGATATGCGTGGAGAAGGACCGCTACATCGGCTGGCCAAGCGTGTGCCGCCTTGCGAACGGAGACGTTATGGCGGTGTTCTCTGGCGACCGCGACGGGCATGTGTGCCCGTGGGGGAAGGTGCAGATGGTGAGGTCCTCAGACGAGGGTGAAACGTGGTCCGAGCCCGTAACGATCGCCAACGGCCCGATCGACGACCGCGACGCCGGCATCGTGCAGCTGCCCGACGGCGAGATATTCGTCACGTACTTCACTTCGGTGGCATACCGTGTGCCCGGCATTCTGGCGCGCCACCCGGAATACAAGCGCCACGACGAGAAGATTTCAGACGAGGTGCGTGCCGCCGCTCTCGGGAACTGGGCGGTGCGCTCCCGCGACAACGGCAGAACATGGTCCAGGCCCGAGAAGCTTTCCATGCGGGGACAGACCCCGCACGGTCCGATTCTTCTCAAGGACGGCTCGCTTCTGCAGTTCGGGCGCTTCTTTGCGGATTCCGTCCACGGCACTGCCAGAGAGCGCGGCCGCACCCGCATCTCGGCCGAACGTTCATGCGACGGCGGCCGCACGTGGGAGATGCTTTGCTCCGACGTGCCCGACACCAACGGCGAGAACTCGAAGGGCCAGCTGTTCCACGAGCCGCACGTGGTGGAGCTTGCCGACGGCACGCTCGTTGGCATGGTGCGCTATCACGGGGCGGACAACTGCATGCGCGCGACGTTCTCGAAGGATGGCGGGCGCACTTGGGCGCCCATGGCGAAGTCTCCGCTCGTCGGCCTGCCGCCGCATCTCATCCGCCTTGCGGACGGCAAGATCGTATGCGTCTACGGGCGGCGGCTGAAGTCCCCAGGCTTCGGCGAGTTCGCCGCCATCTCCGACGACGGCGGCGCCACCTGGGATCATGCGAACGAGATTTCGCTTGCGCCAAGCCACTGTGGAGACCTTGGCTATCCGGCCTCGTGCCTGCTTGCGAATGGTGACATCCTCACGGTCTTCTATCAGCAGCCAGAGCCGGGGCGCAAGCCGTGCCTGATGGCCGCAAGGTGGAAGGCGAAATGACGCATTCGGCAATGAACAATGCATTCAGAAAGGGAGAGGCAAAGATGAAGAGATCAGTGAAACAGGGCATGATGCGCGGAATCGCGGCGGCGCTTGCGCTCTGCGGCGCGTCCGTGTTGGCAGATGGCAAGGGAGGGCAGATAGTCGCCGACTTCACGAAGCCGCACGGATGGGGCAACCCGCACCATGTCACGAAGGTGGAGTCGTCCGAGAAGGGGCTTTCCTTTGCGATCGACGGCGAAGACCCATGGTTCTTCGGCCCGACGGTCGAAATCCCGTCCGTTCCCGCGGAGCCGAGGCGATTGGCGTTCACCATGACGTGCGCGCCGACTTCGCGCGCGAGCAGCTGGCAGCTCTTCTTCGCGCCGGTCGGCAGGCCCTTTTCGGAAAAGCTGTCGTGCCGCCTGCACCCTGTGGGCGAGCCGCCCTATACGCGTTTCGCGACTAAGGGCGCTGTTCCGTTCAACCTGAAAGGTCCGTGCCACTTCCGCCTCGACCCGCCCGGCGGCAGCAACGAGACGTTCACCGTGAAGTGCCTCGAAATGGAATGGCGCAAGCCGCTCTGGAGCTACGCGCCGCAGAAGGTACCGCCGCTCGTGATCCCGGCGTCCAAGCTGCTCGTCCTCAAGGGCAGGGGATGGGAGCTGCGCCACGATCCAGGCCGCATCGGCGCGTTCCGTTTCACCGCGCGCGGGAAGACAGTGGAGAACCTGCCGGCGGAGCCGTTCATCTATGTTGACAAGTCCGGCAAGGTGCGTACGCTCGACTGGTCGAAGGCGAAGATGGAGGGCATGGCGTGGCCGCTTGGTGGTGAGATCTCGACGAGCGCGCAGATGACGGATGCCGACGGCCGCGAGTGGTACATCAAGCGGAACTTCATATCGGAGGGGGACGGGGATGCCATGCGTGTGGAAACGATAATCACTGCGTCAAAGGACGGCGAACTGGCGAAGGCGCTACATATACCGGCCTTGACGCTCTTTGTCGACCGGGCGTCGAACGGACGCAAGCACCAGGCGATGCTCGCGGGCGTGGAGTATCTCGACGACGAGCCGTCGTCCAGCACGAAGGAAATCCGCACGCACGAGCACAACCGTCTGATTCCCGCCGAGTACCGCCTGAGCGCGCCTATGGCCGTGTTCACGAAGGACGGCAGCTGGTTCGCCGCGACGTGGGGAAAGCCGGTGATGAGAACAGAAGAGGAACACAAGGTATTGGGTATATGGCCTACGTACAAGATAAAGATATCGATTGGAGGCGTGTGGACCGAAAGTGACAAGGTTGGCGTATCGTGGCCTTCGTTTTTTGCGACTGTGTTCGACACGCCCGACCGGTTGTTCAATAGCGGCGGGCATCTGCTTGCGTTCTGGGCGCCGGCGGTGGGGCCGGAGCGCAGTGAATCGGAGCTTGACGTGTACGAGCCCGTGCCGTTCCAGACTGCGATTCATGTCGTGAAGTTCCGCGCTGGGGAGGGCGCGAGCGTGGCCGACGCCCTCGAGGCGTGCTTCAAGGAAAAGAAACTGCCTCCGCCCGATGCTATCGACAGGACGGCCGCGCTTGAGCAGCTTGCGCATGGGTGGCTCGACTCGACGATCCGCGAGGGCGTGAAGTTCAAGCACGCCATCGGCGGACACTTCAAGCCCGGCCTGGTGGCGGACGCGCCCGTTCTCATGCAGCACCTCGCGTCCGCGCTCGACCGCGAGCAGAAGGGCGACAAGAAACTCGCCGCGCGTCTGCGCACGACCGCCGCCGAGGTCCTTGCCGCCGTGCCGAAGCGCGATGTGGGCTTTACGGGCGTATCGCACGTGCGCCGTCCCGCGCCCGTGCTCGTTGCGGGCGACGTGCCGGCGTTTCTTGCGCGCAAGGAAGCGGATCTCAGGAGCGGCAACGTCACGCTCGCCAGCGGAAAGCGCATCTGGAAGCCGCAGCCCGGCAAGCCCGACTTCGGCGCGACGCTTGGCGCGGACCACTGCAACGGCTATACGGCGATGGCGCTGGACGGACTCCTCTCGGCCGCCACGTGGAGCGGCGACGAGGCGGAGATCGCGAAGGCGCTTGCGATCGTGGACAAGGTGACGGCGCTCTACCACGGCACCGTGCCGCGCGGCGCGCAGCCGTGGGAGATGCCGCTCCACACGCCGGACATTATGGCCTCGGCGCACCTCGTGCGGCTCTACACGCTCGCCTACCTCCTGAAGCCGGACCCCGCCTACCTCCGCGAGGCGCGGCACTGGGCGTACGGCGGACTCTCGATGGTGTACCTCGTGCCGCCGCCGTTCGACTTCGGTGCGGACGCGAAGCCGGTGGGGCTGTACGCGACGTGCGCGGTGATGGGCGCGACGCGCTGGGTGGCGCCAAACTGGATCGGGCGTCCCGTGCAGTGGTGCGGGCTCGTCTATTCGGCCGCGCTGTGGGACCTCGCGCGGATCGAGCCGAATCCAAAGGCGCAGGAATTCTGGCGCAACATTGCTACAGGCATCACGGTCTCCGGCGCGCGGCAGAACCACACGGCGGACGAGCCACGCTTCGTGGGGCTCCTGCCTGACTCCTGGGACCTGGAGCACCAGTCACGCTATCCGATTCCGATCAATCCCGGCACGGTGCAGGAGAACTTCGCCGAATACGTGGGCATGCCGTTCTATTCGGTGCGCGCGCTTGTGCGTGGGGACGGCGGCGCGCCGGCGCTCATACATGCGGCGGGAGACGTAGAGGCGCTTGCACCCGAGAAGGGGACGTTGCGCTGCCGCATTACGGCGTGGCCGCAGGCGCCGTCCAAGGTGGTGGTGACGCGCGTTGCGAAGCCGCAGGGCGTGAAGTTCGCCGGCGCCGCGGTCAAATTCGAGTACATTCCCGGGGTCCGCGCGGCAGTGGTCGAGATTCCGGCGATGGCGCACGGAACGCTGGAGATCGCAGAGGCCGCATCGGCGCGCTGAATTTGGCTTCAATGGGCACTTGACGCGTGCGGCAAGATTCGGTAAACTATATGCTCGATTTTTTCAGTTGCAGTCTATAGAAAGAGAGTACATCGGTGAATGTGATACAACCGCTGCTTGACCTTCAGGCCGTTGACGGGTTCATACGCGAGCTCGAGATGGAGGAAAGGGAGATTCCGCGCCGCAAGGCAAAGGAGAATGCTCGGCTTGCGGGCGTCAACGCCGCGCTGGAGATTGCCAAGAACCAACTGGCCGCGATGCAGAAGAGAATCCGCGACGAGGAGGCCGAGGCCGGAGAGCTTCGCACCAAGGCGCAGACTGTGCGCACCGGAATGCCCGGAATCAAGTCCAACAAGGAGTATGAGCAGACCGCGATCCAGCTTGAGACTCTGGACCGTGAGGCCGAGGCGGCCGAGAACCGCGCCCTTGCCCTGATGAAGGACGAAATCCCCACGCTTGAAAAGCAGGTGCAGGAGGCCGAGGCAAAGGTCGTGGCCGAAAGCGGCGGCGTGAGCGGATATGTCGACGAGCTTGACGAGCGCCTGAAGGACGTGAAGGCCAATCTCGCCGAGCAGCGCGCCGAGCGAGTGGAGAAGGCGAACGCGGTCAAGGCGATCGACCCGGCGTTCCTGCTCTACTACGAGCGCGTAAGCACAAAGCGCTGGCCGGTGGTGGTGCCGCTCACGAATGACGGTGTGTGCGACGGATGCCACATGAAGCAGCCGCCGTTCGTGGCGCAGCTTGTGCAGCACAACGCCAAGGCCGCCAGCGAGGGCAAGTCTCAGCAGCGGGCGGCGTGTACGATGTGCGGGCGTCTGCTGTACACAGATCTTTGAATTTGATTTCTTCGGCGGTTCCTGCGTGTGACCGGTCGCGCCCGAGAGGGTGAGGAAAGTCCGGACTCCGCAGGGCAGAGGACCCGGTTGTCAAGGCCGGGAGCGCTGCGGCAAGCGCCGCGTATGGAAAGCGTCACAGAGAATAGACCGCCCTGCGTCCCTGCCCGCGAGGGCAGGTTATGCGGGGCAAGGGTGAAAGGGCGGTGCAAGAGACCACCGGGGCGGCGCGTGAGCGCCCCTGCACGACAAGCCCTCCTCGGAGCAAGATCAAATAGGGAACCGACGGGCTGCCCGTCCGGCTCGCGCCATGCCAGGCGCATGTGCGGAGACGCCGCACGCGCGCGGCACTGCGCGATCAGGTTCCGGGTTGATTGCTCAGATGAATGATCGGACCCGCAAGGGGAACAGAATCCGGCTTATTCGCCGCGGGGACCGCCGAAGAATCCCTAATCTCACATTGAAGGAGCATTGCACAATATGGCAGAATGCACACATGACTGCTCGAGCTGCGGCGAGAACTGCAGCGAGCGAAAGGGTCCGCCCGATTTCTCGGCGAAGCTCAACGCCTCGTCGAGGGTCGGCAAGGTGGTGGCTGTTGCAAGCGGAAAGGGCGGCGTGGGGAAAAGCCTCGTGGCCGCGCTGCTTGCGTCGGCCGTCGCGAAGCGCGGTTTGCGCGCAGCGGTGCTCGACGCGGACATCACCGGGCCTTCCATTCCAAAGGCGTTCGGGATAACTGGCGGCACGCTTGGAAGCGAGAAGGGCATTCTGCCGAGCGTGTCCTCTGGCGGCGTGCGCGTGATGTCGCTCAACCTGCTCGTGGACAATCCGTCCGAGCCGGTGGTGTGGCGCGGCCCGGTGATCGCGGGCGCGGTGAAGCAGTTTTGGACGGACGTGTTCTGGGACGACATAGACGTGATGTTCGTGGACATGCCGCCCGGCACGGGCGATGTGCCGCTCACCGTCTTCCAGTCGCTTCCCGTTGACGGCGTGGTGGTTGTCGCCTCGCCGCAGGAGCTTGTGGGAATGATCGTCGAGAAGAGCGTGCGCATGGCCGCCATGATGGAGAAGAAGGTGCTGGGCCTCGTGGAGAACATGAGCTATCTTGAGTGCCCGGACTGCGGCAGGCGCATAGAGGTGTTCGGCCCGAGCCGCGCGGACGAATTGGCAGAGCGCCATGGAATTCCGGTGGTGTGCCGTCTGCCGATCAATCCCGAGTACGCGTCCGCGGTGGACAAGGGACGCGTGGAGACGATCGACTGCCCCGCCCTTGCGCCGCTTGTGGACGCCATTGCAGGCGCATAGCAGGGAATCTTGACATGAGCGCAGCGATACACGGCAATCCCGGCGAATGGGCCAAGGTGAAGGGCACTGTCGCCTCGATGTGGCCGCTCTTCGTGTGCTTCGCCGCTCTTGGCGCGCTTGGCGCGGCGGCCGCGATAGGGCGGCACGTCGTGTGGTTCTCCGTCGCGTTTCTTGCGGCGGTGGGTGTGACTGCGTTTCTTTGGCGGAAGGGCCTTAGAAGAGTGGAGTCGTACTTCAAAGGTGCGCGTGGGGAGGAGCGCGTGGCTGGAATCCTAGCGACGCTTCCCGACGGCTGGAACGTGTTCCACGATCTCGTTGCGCAGGGGCTGCACGTGGACCACGTGGTGGCGGGTCCGGCGGGAGTGTTCGCGGTGGAGACGAAGAACTGGCGCGGGCGGGTGACGGTTGAGGACGGCGAGGTGCTGGTGGGGGGAGTGCTGCCTGACCGTGCGCCAGTCGTCCAGGCGATGCGCGAGGCCGACGCGGTGAAGGCCGCGCTTAAGAAGATGGGATGGGAGGGCGACGTTACGCCCGTCCTGTGCATGGCGTCCGACACTTGCTCCGCGCCGGAGGCCGAGGTGCGCCGCGTGGCCCTGCTCAATTCGTCCGCAGTCGTCAAGTGGCTCGTGGGGAAGCCGGCGGTAATTCCGCCGAACGAGCTTGCGCGCCTCTCCCAGCTCATGGAGACGTGCCTATAGAGGATTGACTCGACATCCCAAGGAGGTTGTGTTATGCAGAAAAGCGTTTCGTCGTTTCTCGTTTGCATGCTTGCAGGTCTGCACGTCGCACTGCCGGCGCTTGGCGGGGAGGTGGTGGCGATCATTGGCGGAAAGGACGTGAGGCTGAGGCGGGCCGAGGTCTCCGCGACGCCCAGGCTCTTCGACAAGGGGTGGAACGCGTGCAAGCTCAAGGGCGGATGGACGCCTGGCGAAGGCGGCGCGTCGTCGTTCTCCATAGCGGACGGCGCGGGCGATGTCGTGGCGGCGCGCGCCACGCAGCGCATGGAGGGCGGCAGGGCCGTTCTCGCATGGGACTTCACGGTGCTGCGCGACTACGAGGCGTCGTCGTTCTGCATCGCGTTCTCGCTGCCCGTGCGCCGCTATGGCGGAGGCGAGGTGCTCTTCGGCGACAGGCGCTTCGCGCTTCCGAAATCCTTTGGCGGCTCTGCGCACATCGGCGGCGCGAAGTGCCGCGAAGTGCGCGTGAAGGACGCGAAGGGCGGCGGGTTCTCGTTCGCCATGGCGGGAGAGGCGTCGGCGATGGCACAGGACGACAGAATGTGGAATTCGCAGTCGTTCGCCATGCGCGTGCAGATCGGCGGCGCCAGCCTCAAGGCGGGCGAGCGCAGGCGCATGGAGATCTCGTTCTCGGCCGAAGGCGGCGTAGAGCGCGTCGAGGCGGGGCCGGTCGAGATCGCACGGTCCCGCGAATGGGTGCCTGTTGCGGACTCCACCGACATCGTGCCCGGTTCGGCGCTCGACTTCTCGAAGCTCGGCTGGATGGACGCGCCGGCGGGAAAACACGGGCGAGTGGTCGCGAAGGGTCCGCACTTCGAGTTCGAGGGCAGGCCCGGCGTGCCGCAGCGCTTCTACGGATGCAACCTCTGCTTCACCGCCAACTATCTGCCGGAGAGCGATGCGCGTGAAATGTGCTCGCGCCTCGCGCGCCTCGGCTACAACGCGCTGAGGCTGGACCACTACGAGAGCGAGCTGTGCGAGGCGAAGGACGGCACCGCGATCCGTCCGGAGAAGATGGCCCAGCTCGACGGCATCCTCAACGCCTGCATCGAGCACGGCATCTACCTGACGACCGATCTCTTCGTGTCGCGCCGCGTGCCGTGGCGCGCGTGCGGAATAGACCGCGACGGAATCATCCCGATGGACGAATACAAGTCGCTCGCTCTCTTCGACGAGCGCGTGTTCGAGAACTACCTCGCGTTCTCGCGCAGCCTTCTCGGGCATGTGAACCCCAAGACCGGCCGCCGCTGGGCCGACGAGCCCGCGCTCGCCTTCCTCGCGCTGATCAACGAGGGCAATCTCGGCAACCACGGCTACGCCTTCCTCGCAGGCCAGGAACGTTTCGCCGCCAAGTGGCGCGCATGGCTCGCGGCGCGCAAGGCCGAGGCCCCGCAGCGGTACAACGACATCACCGAGAAGATTCCGCCGAACGCATGGGAGAACTCGCGCCAGAACTGCGCATTCACGCTCTTCCTTGCCGACCTCGAGGCGGACTTCGCCGAGAGGATGAGGAAGTTCGTGCGCGGGGAAATGGGCTCGAAGGTGCTGCTCACCGACATGTCGTGCTGGAAGAATCCAATCGCCTATCAGCTCGTGCGCACCCGCTACGACTACGTGGACGATCATTTCTACGTGGACCATCCGAGTTTCCTCGAAAAGCCGTGGAGCCTTCCTTCAAAGTGTCCGAACGCAAATCCCGTGCGCCGCGGCGACATGGGCTTCGAGGGCGTCGCGAGGCATCGTCTTCTCGACCGTCCGTTCACCATCACAGAGTTCAACTATTCTGGTCCCGGCCAGTTCCGCGGCGTGGGCGGAATGATGCTCGGCGCGCAGGCCGCTCTTCAGGAGTACGACGGCGTGTGGCGCTTCGCGTGGAGCCATTCGCGCGACGGCGTGCTGGAGCCTAGGCCCATGTCTTACTTCGACGTCGCGCGCGATCCGCTTCAGCGCGCGACCGAGCGCGCCGCGCTCACTCTCTACATGCGCCGCGACCTGAAGCCTCTCGCGAAGACCTTTGCCGTCGTCCTGCCGGAGAAGAAGGTGCGTTCGAACCTCGACTGCGGTCCGCACGCGAACATCGGCGACATGTGGTTCGGATGGTACGCGAGATTCGGCACATGGACAGGAGAGGGCAGCCCGGCCTTCGCTGACGACAGCGCCGAGTTTCCGGACGCGTTCTCGCTCAAGACCGACTACTTCAAGTCGCTCGCGCGGGGGCGCGGCGCGGGCGACGGGCAGATCTCGATTTCGCGCGACGAGGGCGTGTTCGCGGTGAATACGCAGTGCACGCAGGGCTTCTTCGCGGAGGACGGACGGCACGAGGCCGGTGCGCTTGCGGCGATGGTGACGGGCGCGCCTGCGGCGGTGTGGGTGAGCTCGCTCGACGGAGCGCCGGTGGCGCAGTCGAGACGCCTGCTGCTCACTCACGTCACGGACGTGCAGGACGTGGGCACGACGTATGCCGACGCCGAGAAGACGATTCTGCTTAAGTGGGGACGCCTGCCGCATCTCATGCGCGCGGGAAGGGCGGAGGTCGAGCTGAGGCTCGCGCCTGGCGCCGCGCCGCGCGTCCACGCGCTCGGCTCCAACGGCTCGCGCCGGTGCGAGGTGCCGTCTTCATGGCGCGGCGGAAGGCTTTCTTTTGCCGCCGACACCGCGCGCGATGCCGCAAGCGCCACTTTCCTGTACGAGATCGTGCGATGATTTTTTTCAATGCACCATTGCGCGCCGCCTGAAAATTTGCTATAGTAATGCTCAAGGGCAACCAGAAACTTTTTTTTAAAGAGAGGAAAACAAAGATGCTCATGAC
>JAFXIL010000060.1 GCA_017563185.1 Kiritimatiellia bacterium
AAGTGCGAAAACAGCGGCGTCTGGCGCATGGCATAGACACACTCATGTTGAAATCACCTCGCGAAACTGGCGTTTTGGGCAGATAACCCGCCTAATACGCTATCCTTCCGTTTGCCTTTCAAACCCTGTTGCATGGTAGTGGATCCGGCGGGGACTGTTCCCACGTATGAAAGCGTGGAGGCCGCAATCAACGCCGGGCAGTGGCGTCCGCTCGAACTGATCAACGTGAAGACCGGAATGCACTTCGACGTCCCCACCGAGCTGATGCACGAGATCGCCTGCCGCGCAGGCACCGAGACCACCTACTACTGGGGAGAAAACGCGAATCTCGCCCCGCAGTACGCCGTATATGGCATTACCGGGCGCAAGACCAATTCGCAGTATGCCGATCCCGTCGGCACCAGGCTGCCGAACGCATGGGGCCTCTACGACATGGTCGGCAACGACTGGCAGTGGTGCAGAAATGGCGTGGGCGAGGCAGAGCCGCCGGACGTGTTCACGCCGGGCGAGGGAGGTAATGCCAACACCTGGCTTGTACGCGGGCAGAATATTTTCGCGACGACTCCGGCAGCCCATTTGACCTGCGACGCGCGCAGCAACGCGTCGTCGACTTCTGGCTTGGGCTACGCTCTGCGCGCGGCGTACATCGTTCCAGCGTCTGGCGAGTGAGGCGTGCCATGGGAATCCCGAAAACGACAGTTGCGCTGGCGCTGCTCTGCGGGGCGGCGGCGGCCGAGACGGTGACGAAGTCCGAGGCGTACACCTTCTGGCTGGATACCGAGGCGCAGCCCAGGGCGATTCGCACGCAGGCGGAGCTGGACGCTCTCTGGCCGGCGACATACATGAAGGGCGACAGCGTGACGATGACGGCGCCCGGCGGCGCGGAGACGGCGGTCGTCTCGGAGGCGTCGTGGGGCGGCACGTTCCCGCTCGCGCTCGCGTCGGGCGGGCTTTGGACGTTCGTCGACTCCGCGCAGGGCACTGCGCAGTTCACGGTGCGCCATTCCATCTTCGGCACTCTCGGCGCGGGCACGGAGGCGTCCCCGGCGAAGGTGGTTGACGCGATGGAGCTCGTGGACCTTGTGGAGGGGGGCGTTGCGGGCGACGGGTATGTGTACGCGCTCGCCGGCGACGAGGGGCTTGCGCAAAGGCTCATGATGCCGATCGGATACGGCGCGGCGGATGCCGGAGACGGGAAGTTCCGCCTCTTCGAGGATCCGAACGTGTGCGCCTCCGGGGCGTATCTCTTTTCGCTCGACACGATCCAGAGCGGTCCGGACCGCGACATCAGGGCGGGCAGATGGATCATGACGTATTCGGGCGACGAGTGGGCGGGCGACGCCGCGAAGGCCTCCACCCTCGTCGTCACGTCCCCGGGCGGGGCGGTGACGACGCTCAGCCTTTCGGGCACGGGCGTCACGTCGTTCCGCTTCCCGCACAAGGGCGACTGGAGGGCCGTCCTCACCATGTCGAACGGGGCCGTGTACGAGGCGATCCTCACGGTGCCGGCGACGGGGGCCGTGATATACCTGCGGTAGCGGACAGGAGGTGCGAAATGGAGAGCGTCTATCGTGGTGGAGCTTTGCGAGCGCGGCAGCGCCGCTGGGCGTGGCTTGCCGTTGCCGCCGTCGTCGCGGCTTTCGTGTTTGCGGCGCACGCAGGCGGATTCTCCGTTTCAACCTCGACGAAGCTCGAGGCCGATGCCGACTGGCGCGGCAAGGGCGTGGTGACCGTCTCGGCCGGCGCGACGCTCGACCTGGCGGGACGCCGCCTCTCGCTTTCCGGCATCGCTGGCGCTGGCACGATCACCGACACGGCCGGCGGCGGCGTGCTGTACGTGGACGTGCCGGAGGGCGTCTCGGCCGTAAACACCAACGTGTCGTTCGCGGGCTCCCTGCGCTTCGTCAAGGCGGGCGCGGGCGACTTCCGCCAGGCGTGCATGGGCCACAGCTACGGAGGCGGCACCCTCGTGGCGGCGGGCGCGCTCCGATGCAAGGCGGGCGATCTAAACTCCGAGCCCGCCAGACGGCTGAACTGGGGCTGCCCCGGAACCGAGATACTGGTCGAACGCGGCGCGACGCTCGACCTGCGGGACTCCTGCAACAACTGCTACTGGAACATCGTGCTCGACGGCGGGCGGCTTCTGCTGCGGGACTCGCGGCCGAATCCCGCCAGCGACGCCCAGGTGCAGAACCTGAAGCTCCTCGCCGACTCCTCGATGGAGGTGTGCGACTCCGGCTTCATTGGAAGCGGCTACGGCAGATGCAGAATCGGCCTGAACGGCCATCGGCTCACGGTCAACTGCGTACGCGGCCATGCGGCGTACCTGTTCAACACGACGTTCGTCTCGTCCGGTTCGCTGCGGTTCGCGACTGCGGACGGCAGCAGCGTCCTGATAGACAAGGTTCCTGTCGATGAAGCGCCGAAGGCGGGCGCCTTCTTCGACGACGACATCGCCAAAAGCACGGCCGTCATCCCCGCTCCGCGCGAGATGAGGCTGACGGGCGGCGCCCACTGGGCGCGGAAGCCGCCGAAGACGGTGAAGGCCGCAGGCATCCCGCCGGAGGGATACGAGATCTCCATCACGCCTGACGGCATAACGATACGCCATTCGGACGACGCAGGCGCGTACTACGCGAACATGACGCTCTCCCAGATGGGCCGCTGGGACGCGAAGAAGAAGTGCAAGGTCTATCCAGGCCTGGAGATCAAGGATTCGCCGAAGTTCAGGTGGCGCGGCGTCCACATCGACGACTCGCGGCACTTCCTCGGCAAGGACGTCGTCATGCACATAATCGAGCAGATGTCGTGGTTCAAGTTCAACGTTCTCCACTGGCACCTCATAGACGACCAGTATTGGACACTTGAGATTCCGGGCTATCCCGAACTGCAGCAATATGGCGGCGAGTGTCTTGTCGCCGGCCAGTCCCGCAAGTACCATGGCGAGAAGGTGTCGCCCGGCATCTACACGGCAAACGACGTGAAGGAGATCGTGGAGTACGCGAAGGCGCGCCACATCACCGTGGTGCCCGAGGTCGAGTTCCCGGGCCATTCCGTGTGCGCGCTTTGCGCCTATCCGCAGCTCAGCTGCGATCCGCAGTACATCCTCAAGCGCGGGCGCGATCCGTCCAACTTCGGAGGAGGAGGAGACGGCGTGTTCTGCATAGGCAACCCGGAATCGATACGCTTCCTCGAGAAGGTGCTCGACCACGTGTGCGAGATATTCCCGTCCAAGGTCATACACATCGGCGGCGACGAGTGCCCGCGCACGTTCTGGGAGAAATGCCCGAAATGCCAGGCGTTCGTCAAACGCGAGGGATTGACAGGCATCGAGCAGATCCAGCCCTGGGTGACGCGGCACTTCACCGAATATCTCGCGAAGAAGGGAAAACGCGCCATCGGGTGGGACGAGATATTCATCGAGTCCAAGAACCGCCACGTCACCGCGGGCAAGGCGAAGATCACGTCGCTGCTGCCGAAGTCCACGATGGGAATGTGCTATCGCGTGCAGGGCGCCGGCGCCGCTGCCGCAAGGCAGGGATATGACGTCGTGATGACGCCGCATACGTACACGTACTTCGACTATCGCCAGGGACTTGCCGAGGATCCGTTCATGTATTTCGGCGGCTGGCTGCCGCTCGCGCGCGTCTATCAGTTCGACCCGCTCGCCGGAGTGGACGAAGAGGCGCGCCAGCACATCGTGGGCGGCCAGTGCTGCAACTGGACGTCGCACACGTTCTACCGCTACGATCTCGAATGGAAGCTCTGGCCGCGAGGATTCGCGGTCGCCGAGGTGCTTTGGACGTATCCGGACCCGAGGAAGCGCGACTTCGCCGGCTTCTCGGCGCGTGCCGAGGAGTGCCGCCGCAGGCTCATAGCCGCACACGTCAACTGCGCCCCGCTCAAGTGAGAGCCCACTCCGCCGCCGCTTTATCGCGACGGCATGGAGCGAACAAGGCAATGGTGCGTCCAATATCGCAATATGGCGCGGACACCATGGGGGACAGTCCCCGCGGAAATGCAAGGAGGAATGCAAAAAGCGCGCCGTCTGCTTGCGGCGCAGGGCGCGATGTGGTAGAATATTGCGCGTCAGAAGAAAAGGAGCAATCTAGGAAATGACAACATACGACTACACAGGTGTCGTCGAGCTCGTGGGCGAGACCAAGGCGTTTGGCACGAATGGCTTCACGAAGCGCGATCTAGTGGTTGGCAACGACGTGGACAGCATGAACAAGTACCCCAATCCGGTCCTGTTCACCTTCAAGAAGGACCGCTGCTCCCTGTGCGACGCGGTGAAGCAGGGCGACCGCGTTAAGGTGCAGTTCACGATCGACGGCCGCCGCTGGGACGGGCCCAACGGCACAAGATATTTCACCGACCTCACTGGATGGAAGATCGACGTTCTCAACGCCGACGGCACCTCCACCGAGCCCGTTCCCGCGCCTCCCGAGCCGCCGGCCGCCGTCAATGACGCCGCTGCCAGCGATCCCGACGACCTGCCATTCTGAGTGCGTTTGAAGACCTGGGGCGAAATTCTCGCGCTTGGCGGCGCGTATCTTGCCGAGAAGGGCGTTCCCGACGCGACGACCGCGGCAGAGCTGCTGGCGGCGCGTCTTCTGAAGTGCGGCCGCGGATTTCTGCATCCGCATCTTGCCGAAGCGCCCGAAGAGCGCCATGTCGAAGCGATGCGCCGCGGCATGGCGCGTCTTGTGAAGGGAGAGCCGGTGCAGTACGTGCTGGGAGAGTGGGACTTCCGCTCGCTCACGCTTAAGTGCGACGCCCGCGCGCTTATTCCGCGCCCCGAGACCGAGGAGCTCGTGACGCGCGCTCTAAAGTTTCTGCGCGCGCGCCCTGCCTCGCCGCCTCCGCTCGTGGTGGACGTGGGCACTGGCAGCGGTTGTATTCTTCTTTCGCTCGCGAAGGAGTTCGCCGGCGATGCGGCTTTCCTTGGAATAGACATTTCCCCGCAGGCCGTGGCCCTTGCGCGCGAGAACGCCGCGCGATGCGGGCTCGACGGACGCGTGGAGTTCGCGGTTGCCGATGGTCTCGACGACTTCGACGAACCCGAGACCGTTGATCTGCTCGTCTCTAATCCGCCGTACATTCCCACCCCAGAATGCGCCACCCTCGATCCCCGCATCCGCGACTTCGAGCCGATGAACGCCCTCGACGGCGGACCGCAGGGACTTGACTTCTACGAGCGCCTTGTCGGCGACGCGCTTAACGTGCTGCGTCCCGGCGGAGGCGTGTTCTTCGAAATCGGCGACGGCCAGGGCGAGGCCCTGCGCAAGCTCTTCTTCGACGCTGGCTTCGACTCCATCAGCATCGAGAAAGACTATGCCGGACACGACCGCTACGCATCGGCCGTGCGGCCGGCCGGCCAATAGACAAAACCATTGCAGCGACATCAAGGAGAGAAATCATGCAGCCAACAGCAGAACGATACGGCAGCGGCCACATAAACGAGACGTACCTGCTCACGTGCCCGGAGGGGCCGAGGTACATTCTGCAGAAGATCAACACGTCGATCTTCCCGGACGCCGACGCGCTCATGGACAACATCAGGCGCGTCACGGAGCACATCCGCTCAAAGCACCCGGACGATCCGCGCTGCACCCTGACGGTGCTCGACTACTCGAAGCCCTGGAGACAGTACGTGTTCATCGAGGGCGCGCGCACATACGACCTCATCGAGCGCCCCGACCAGGCGTACAAGGTCGCCAAGGCGTTCGCGCGCTTCCAGAACGACCTCGCCGACCTTCCCGGCCCCCGCCTGCACGACATCATACCCCGCTTCCACGACACGCGCCACCGCCTTGAGCAGCTCGACGCCGCCGCGAAGGCCGACGTGAAGGGCCGCCTCAAGGACGTCGCCGCCGAGATGGCGTTCGTGGACGCGCACCGCGACGAAGCCGGCCGCATCCTCGACCTCATGGCGTCCGGCGCAATCCCGGAGCGCATCACCCACAACGACACGAAGATCAACAACGTCATGCTCGACGACGCAACCGGCGAGGGTGTGGCCGTGATCGACCTAGACACCACCATGCCCGGCTGCGCCCTCTACGACTTCGGCGACATGGTGCGCACCTCCACGGCCGCGGCCGCGGAGGACGAGCGCGACCTCTCCAAGGTGTTCTCGCGAAAGGAGTACTTCGAACAGCTTGTGCGCGGATACCTCTCCGAGGCGAAGTTCCTGAACGAGGCCGAGCTCGCGAACCTCGCGTTCTCCGGTCGCCTCATCACGTTCACCATCGGCATACGTTTCCTGGCGGACTATCTCGCCGGCGACGTCTATTTCCACACCGCCTGCGAAGACCACAACCTCGTGCGCTGCCGCACGCAGTTCAAGATGGTCGAGAGCATGGAGGCGCAGGCCGCCGAATACGAGGCCATCGTGCGCGAAGCCGCGCGAGGCTGAGGCGCGGCGCCCTGGATTCGAGAAAGGAGCGGCCATGGAAGGCAAGTGGAGCAGACGCATCACCACGCTGATAGGTGGCGCCATAGTGGGCGCGCTGTCGTTCGGCGTGTGGCCGGAGATGTGGAAGACGTACGGAATCATGGGCGGATTCCTCACCGCCACGTTCGTGATCGGAATCTCGTGGTACATGAACCACTGGCTTGGCGTGATCGACAATCCGGAGGGAACGTTGTGGGTTGACCAGGGGCTGCCGATCTTCGGCGCGGGAGTCGCGTGGGGAATCGTGCGCTTCTGGCCGCTTGACCCGGCGGCCGACGGTCTTGCATACTGCCTTGGCGCACTTGCGAAAATCTGGCCCACGCTCGTATGCTGTGTGGTTGGCGGCGCGCTTGCTGGAGTGGCGGCTCATTTCGCGAAGAAGGTCGTTCCCGCGTGGCGCGACGACGAGAAGAAGTGAGGGCCGTGCCATGGTGGAATTTCTCTCGACATACAGCGAAACATGGGGCATGACGCCTGCATCCGTCATTGCCTCGGTGTTCGGCGCGTTCGCCGCAACGTATGCGGTGCTCATCTGCTGGCCGAAGCTCGTGAAGGACTTCGGGGCGGCGGGCGGAATCCTGAGTGCCGCCTTCCTCATCGGCACGTTCTGGCTGCTCAACCACAAGCTGCCGGGATTCGGGATCAACCCCGACCAGATAAAGGACGCTTCCGGGCATGTTCAGCAGTTCGGCCTCATCAACCAGGCGTTCTACGGCTGCTGCCCGTGGGTGGACATGGGAAGCGCCATCTTCTGCGGCTTCTGGGTGCACTGCCTCATGGGCGCGAAACGCGGCACTCGCCGCGCCCTTGTGGTGGAAAGCCTGCCGCGCATCTTCTGGGCGCTTCTCGGCGGCGTCATCGGCGGCGTGCTCACGGGCCTAGTCGGCTTCTCCGGAGCAAAGCTGTTCAGCTAGAATGTGAGGCACGAGCATGCTAAAAGACGACATCACACGCAAGGAATGGGAGCGCTGGGAGAATGCGGAACGTTCGTTTCGTGCGCATCCCGGCTTCTACAGGTTCAAGCTTGCGCTTCTCTTTCTGGAAGGCGTCGTCGTAGGCGTTCTCGTTCTCGGCGTCGTTGCGCTGCTTGTGACGATTTGCGTTCTCAATCCCGGGAAGAGCATTCGGCTCATCGTGTTCCTGGTCCTGAACTTGTTCTACACGGCGAAGGTGTATTTCTCCATACTTGCGCAGCGTCCATGGAACGGGTTGCCCGAGCTTCGCGAGAAGGACTGGCCAAGGCTCTACGCGCTTGTCGGCGAGACCGCGAAGGCGGTGGGCGCCCCGCGGATACACCGCATTTATCTTGACCCCTGTGAATTCAACGCATCGGTGTCGGTGGCGTTTCCGCTGGTTCCCGGCCTTCGGCGCAACATTCTGATCATCGGATATCCGCTTCTTGCGGCGCTTGGAGAGAGCGGCCTGCGCGGCGCGCTGGCGCATGAGCTGGGACATGTGGCGCATCACGACACGGTAAACGGAGGCGCGCTGCTGCATGTGCGCGCCTTCTGGGTTTCCATTCAGCTGGGCGTGTTCACGCTTGTGCTGAACCCATGGCGGCGTTCGTATCTGAGCCGCATCGACCGTCTCATGGTGCCCATCGAACGCGAGCGCGAACTTGCGGCTGATCGTTCCATCTCGCAGCGTTTCGGAATCGACACTCTGCGCGAAACGCTTGTCGCGCTGGAGCTGCGCGGCCCCGATGCAGGCCTTGGGGACATCCTAAAGCCCGTTGCGATTGCCGAGCCTGGCGCGCCAGCTTCTCCCGCCGAGGCGATTCGCGATGCGATGCGCCGCGCGATTCCGGAGGACGAAGCACGCCGCCGCATCGAGCGGGCGCTGCGTTCCATAGTCCCTCCAATGGAGGAGCATCCGCCGCTCGCGGTGCGCGCCGGCACGTCGGATGTCGCCGAACTGATGCCGTTCGCGTCCGTACCGCAGGATGCCATCGAGAGCGTATTCGGCTCGGCCGATGCGCTCGACGGCAAGGTCGACGAAAACCTGCGTCCGGTTCTCGAATCAGCGGCCCAGGAAATCCGCGACACGCGTGCGAGCCTTGAATCCAGGCTTGCGGCCATTCCTGCGGTCAATGCCACGCCAGACCAGATTCTTGATCGCATGGGCGTTCTGCTTGGGCTTGACCGCAAGGACGAAGCGCTGGAGGCTTTGCGCGCCGGGCGTGAAGCCCATCCCGACAATGCGGCGCTTGAGACGGCAGAGCTCTGCGACCGTCTCTCCAAGGCGGCCTCCGCCGAGGAAGGCGCGCCGCTTGCCGACAGGCTGGAGAAGCTTATAGAGGCCGAGCCAATGATGCGCGTATGGGCGGAGGATCCGCTTATGGCGCACTATCTCGAGATAGGGTCCTCAGAACGGATCAAGAATCTGCTAGACCTGTTGCGGCACGGCAAGAAGACGCTTTCCCGTCAGCTGGAGGCGAAGCTGCGCCCGACCGACAACATCAGCGCTGAGCCGCTTTCTGACGTCGAGCGCGCCAATCTCGCAAATGCGTTCGCCGGGCATTCCGTCAAGGAAGTGTATGCCGTAAGGCGCGTTTACGAAGGCATGGGAACCCACTCGGGGTTTCTCGTGGTGCGCTGGGGCTTTCTTGCCGACGCCGGCAATCTCCTCGCTGCGTTCAACGAGGCGTTCGAGGATTACACAGTCGTTGCCGGCACTCAGGCGCTATTCAAGCGCTTCGCCGAACTCGGCATAAAGCCGATACCTGTTCCAAAGAAGGCTCCGAAGGAATGACCAGGCGCTCGACAGCGCGAATTTACTAAAACCTATTTGCTTTTGCAGCCGAAATCCGCTAAACTATAAGGCCGTTTTGGAGGTATAGTCAATGCGGATTCTTACAGGTATTCAACCCTCGGGCAAACTGCACTGGGGAAACTACTTCGGCGCAATGAAAAATGCGTTCGAATTGCAGAAGAAAGGGGATGCTTTCCTCTTTATTGCAAATTATCACGCCATGACGACGGTGCGTGAAGGGGCCAGGCTGCGCGAAGCGACGCGCGACGTGGCGCTTGATTGGCTTGCCTGCGGTCTCGACCCCGAGAAGACCGTGTTCTACCGCCAGAGCGACGTCATGGAAGTGCAGGAGCTCGCATGGTTCCTCTCGTGCGTGACGCCCATGGGGCTTCTTGAGCGCTGCCACAGCTACAAGGACAAGCTTGCCCACGGCTTCGACGCCTCCCACGGGCTCTTCGCGTATCCCGTCCTGATGGCTGCCGACATCCTCATCATGCAGACTGACCTCGTGCCCGTTGGCAAGGACCAGAAGCAGCACCTCGAAGTGACGCGCGACCTTGCGATCAAGTTCAACAACGCATACGGCGAATGCTTCAAGATACCCGACGCGTACATTCCAGACACCGTCGCCACAATCCCCGGCACAGACGGGCAGAAGATGTCCAAGAGCTACAACAACACGATCCAGCTCTTCGAAGACCTGAAGTCCATCAAGAAGAAGATCATGGGCATCGTCACCGATTCCACCCCCATGGAGCAGCCCAAGGAGCCCGAAGGCAACTCGATTTACGAGCTCTACAAGCTCTTCGCCACGCCCGAGGAGGCCTCTGAGATGGCCGCAAAGTTCCGCGCCGGAAACTACGGCTACGGCCACGCCAAGAAGGAGCTTTTCGCAATCTACGAGCGTACGTTCGCGCCGTTCCGCGAGAAGCGCGAAAAGCTGGCCGCCGATCCCGACTATGTGGAGGACATCCTCAAGACTGGCGCCGCGCGCGCGCGCGCCGAAGCCGCCAAGACAATGGACAAGGTGCGCGCCGCCGTTGGCCTCTGATCTCCGAAATTTCGAAACTCTAACCCAGCCATGGCCCAGGCGGAACTTCTAGCAGACGACTACAAGGTGAACCTCGACGTGTTCGAGGGTCCTCTTGATCTGCTTTTGTATCTCATCCGCCGCGAAGAACTGGACATCTACGACATCCCCATCGAGCACATCACGCAGCAGTACATGAGCTATCTCGACCTGATGCGCCAGCTCAATCTGGACGTCGCCGGCGAGTTCATCGTGATGGCCGCGACGTTGATGGTGATCAAGAGCCGCATGCTGCTGCCCGTTGAGCGGCGCACTACAGACGAGACTCCCGACGAGGAATGGGTGGATCCTCGCCTCGACCTCGTGCGCCAGCTCGTGGAGTACAAGAAGTTCAAGGACGCCGCCGGCAAGCTCGGCGAATACGAGGCGCTTACGCAGGAGCGCTTCGACTATGGCGGCGGCCGCCCCAAATTCGAGAAGACGGCGGCCGATGCCGCGGACGCTCTCTCGCGCATCGACCTGTACGATCTGCTCACGGCGTTCCAGGACGTCCTCTCTCGTCTCGCCGAAGTTCCAAAGGAGGAGCTCAAGGGTGCCCGCTGGAGCGTGCCCGACAAGATGGACATGATTCTCGAGCGCGCGCACTCCGACGGCCAGGTGGCTTTCTCCAATCTCTTCAACGAGCGTTCCCCGCGCGGCGAGGTGATAGTGACGTTCCTCGCGCTGCTGGAGCTGCTGCGCCAGCACAGGATCATCGTGTACCAGAACGCCCATTTCCATGAAATAACCGTCCTGCCGTCCAAGGAGATGCCGGACGACCAACCTCTTGAGGCCCCAGATGAATGGTGACGACGAACAGAACCTGACTTCTCCGCCGGAGCAGGGCGAGCAGCCTGCCGAGCAGAGCGCTGAACAGCCTGCCGAGCAGCAGCCTGCCGAGCAGAACGGCGCGCCCGCCGTCAAGCCTGAGCCGGTGCGCCCGAAGGGTCCTCGCATTCCTCTGCCGGGCTCTCTTCAGGAGATCGTGGGCGCGCTGCTTTTTGCGAGCGAGACGCCGCTCACGGTCGGCGATCTGCGTTCGTGCGTGAGGGGCGTTGCGCCAGACGAAGGCGACGACCCGGAAGTGATGTCCGTTTACCAGAGCTGCACCACGCGCGAGATCGAGCAGGCGCTGCG
Organism: Kiritimatiellia bacterium; assembly: GCA_017563185.1. Classification (GTDB taxonomy): domain Bacteria; phylum Verrucomicrobiota; class Kiritimatiellia; order RFP12; family UBA1067; genus RUG572. Next base: position 11,418 of record JAFXIL010000060.1, read on the forward strand.
CGGTCTCGAGAAGGAGCTTGAGCGCAGCGGATGCGGATTCGTTCTTGTGTGCGCAGGCGGCGCGTACCGCATGCAGACGGCGCCGCAGTGCGGGCGCTACGTGCGCGCGCTTCTCAAGCTTGACCGGCCGAACCGCCTCTCGCGCGCGGCGCTCGAGACGCTTGCGATCATCGCCTACCGCCAGCCGATCACGAAGGCGGAGATCGAGCAGATACGCGGTGTCGCCGTGGACACCATCGTGAAATCGCTCGTGGATCTTCAGCTCGTGCGCCTTGTGGGACGCAGCGAGTTGCCGGGCCACCCGTTCCTCTACGGCACGTCGCCGCTTTTCCTGGAGCACTTCGGCCTCGCCTCGCTCAGCGAGCTCAACGAGATCGATCCCACTCTGCAGCGCTCCAATCCGCGAGAGCGCGCAAAGCTCTTCGTGAAGGAGAAGAAGCCCGACCAGCCAACGCTTGAAGACGCCGCGAAGGAAGCGGCGGCGAAGGAGGCAGAGGCTGCCGGGGCGAATGAAGGGGTGCCGGGCGGCGAAGCCGCGGAGGGCGAGCCGGCGAATGGCGAGGCGCAGGAAGAGGAGACGCCGCGCGAGCGAGTGGCGTTCCGTCCCGACGACGAAGAGGAGTTCGTGGACGACGCCCCAGACGCGTTCGACGACGACGAGCCTCTTGCTGGCGACGACGAATCGCTCGTCGACGATGACGACGAGTCGCTTGTGGACGACGACGATGGCGATGATGATGATGGCGATGACGACGGCGAGACCGCCGAAGGAGACGATGATGAAGAAGACGAATAGGCTGTGTCCGCTTCTCGTGTGCGTTTTTGCGGCAGTGATGTGCGGCTGCAACAAGGGACCTTCGCTTGCGGAGATCGAAGACCGCGAGCGTGCATCGCGTCTCTACACGAACGCAATGGAGGATCTGCAGGCGGGGCGGCTCGACGCGGCGATAAAGGGCTTTGAGCATGTAGTGCTGCAGGAGCCGAAGTCGTACTCGGCCCATTTCCAGCTGGCCACGCTTCTGCAGGACGTGCGCAAGGACTATGTGGGGGCGATCGTCCACTACAGGTACTATCTGCAGCTGCGCCCGAAGTCCGACAAGGCCACCGTCGCGCAGGACAGGGTGAAGCTCTGCGAAACGCTCCTCTCCGCCGAGATGGTTCGCAAGGCCGGCGGCAGCGCCTCGAACAAGCTTGCGGCCGACAACGAAAAGCTCACTGCGGCTTGCGACGAGCTCACAAAGAAGGCGAAGAAGCTAGAGGAGGATCTGGCAAAGGCCAACCGGCAGATGACGGGCCTCAAGGCCGAGCTAGCCACAAAGACGCGGCTCGTGGCGAAGCTAGCGGAAGAGCAGGGGGGCGGCGCGGCGAAGAGCCCTGCGATCAAGGAGGCGCTGGCGGCGCTGGGTGAAGAGCGCGCCGCGGCCGAGAGGCGCAGGCTGCGTCCGACGGACGCGGAGCTGCTCGACACCGACGACGAGCCGGCGAGCCCCCTCGGCGCCTCCGAAGAGCTCGCCAAGATCAAGGGCGATCTTGCCAAGCTCGACGCCGAGCCGGCGCCGAAGCCGCCCGCGTCGGCCAATGGCGCGGTGGCGGGCGGCGCCTCCGCCAACGCGAAGCCGGTTGGACGTCTGCCGGTGATGGACGGCCTCATCGGCGGCCACCGCCGGTCGCAGCGTCCGGCGCGTCCCGAGACGTACACCGTGCAGGAAGGCGACACGCTCTTCAAGATATCGCAGCGCTTCTATGGCTCGGCCAAGATGTGGCGCTCGATACAGGAGGCCAACCGCGCCATCGTTCCTGCCGACGGACGTCTGCGCGCCGGCCAGGTGATAAAGCTGCCGTAGCCAGTCTGGAGGCCTCCCGCCATGGCAGCACGCGCGACATCGCTATTCCGCAGAAGCCACGTCTGGTCCAGCGGCGACGACGTGCCGTGGAGCATGGACGTTGACGACGGCTCCTCGCGCAACGGCGTTTCGCCCGGCAAGGTGGACGGCTGGCGGCTAATGCACTACTTCTCCGGCAAGGGCTTCGGCACTCTCGCGCGCTCCACCAGACGCCAGCGGGTGCGGCGCCGCCAGACGCGTTTTCTGGCGGCCGTGGCAGTTCTTTTCGCGCTGTGGTGCATTTTCCGATGTGTGTGATTTCAACAGAAAACTGAAAAAGCAAAGGACGCTCAAATGAACAGAACAATATTGATTGCAACATTCGCTGCCGTTGCCGCATGCGCCGCCGCATACGCCCAGCAGGACACCGCCGCCGCGCGTGCCGCATACCAGCGCGAGCAGGCTCTTGCAGAGGTTCCTCGCCTCGTGCAGCAGTTCGACATCCTTAGCCAGAACCAGGACGAGATCGCGCAGCGCCTCGTCAAGCTCGAGGGCGCCGACAACACCGGCGGGCTCCGTTCCGAGATCGACGCCCTCCGCGCCGAGATCGCCGAGCTTCGCGCCTCCATCCGCCGCGAGCAGGACGCCATGCGCCGCGAGATTGTGACCGACCTTGCAGGCCGCATCTCGAAGCTCACTCCCCCTCCGCCGGCTTCTGTGCCGGTCGTCGCTCCTCCTGCGGCCGCGACGAGGCCTGCGCCCCCGCCGCCTCCCGCGATCGGGCCGCACTACGAATACGTGGTCGAGAAGGGGCAGACGCTCTCCTACATCGCCCAGGGCTTCGACACCACGGTGCCCAAGATCCTCGCCGCCAATCCCGGCCTCAAGCCGAACGTGCTGCGCGTGGGCCAGAAGCTGATAATCCCGGCTGAGGAGAAGCCAGCGCCCAAGAAGTCGCAGCACTCGCATACGCGTCCACGCCGGTAATCAGCTCAGTGCGCACCGCCATGAACTTCTTCTCGCCATTGCCGCATCGTCCGGTGACGCTTCCTCCGGAAGAGGTCGACCGTCGCTTCAGCTTCCTGCGCTACCGCCAGGTGGCCGTAATGCTCGTGGTGTACGCGCTCTTCTACGTGTGCCGTCTCGCGTTCTCGGCCACGAAGAAGACGCTCATAGAGCAGAACATATACTCCGCCCAGGAGATAGGGTACGTCGGCGCGGCGATGCTCTGGGCCTACGCGATAGGCAAGGTGGTCAACGGCTTCCTTGCGGACCACGCCAACGTGAAGCGCTTTGTTGGCTTCGGCCTGTTCATCACCGCATTCGCCAACATGCTGGTTGGCTTCCAGATGCCGGCGGTGGTGCTGATCGGGGTGTGGTTCGTGAACGGATTCGCCCAGGCAAGCGGCGCTCCGTGCTGCGTGGTGTCGCTCTCGCGCTGGTTCGCGAAGAGGGAGCGCGGCACGTACTACGGAATCTGGAGCTGCTCCAACAACCTCGGCGAGGCGATCGCCTACGTGCTCACGAGCGTGGTGATGGTCAACGTGGCCAGGATGTACGGCGTGGACTGGGGATGGCGTTCCGGCTTCTGGGGGGCGGCGTTCTGCGGCTTCGTGGGAATCGGGCTCATAGCGATGTTCTTCAAGGACTCTCCGGAAAGCGAAGGCCTGCCGTCCGTCGCCGAATGGCAGCACGAGCCCCAGAGCCTGGACGAGAAGGCAGCCGCCGGTGACGTGAAGAAGGGCCAGCGCCTTGCGTTCACCAATTGGGCCGTGTGGATGATCGCCATCTCCGGCGGTCTCTTTGCCGCGAGCCGCTACGCGATCATCGACTGGGGCATCTTCTTCCTCGAGGTCAAGAAGGGCTATCCCAACACGACGGCGGCGTCGATCGTCACGCTAAACTCCATTGTGGGCGCAGTGTCGTCGTTCCTCTCCGGGATAATCTCCGACCGCTTCTTCAAAGGCAGCCGCAACGAGCTCGCCCTCATCGCCGGAATCATGAACGTGACCGGCCTTTCGCTGATGATGCTCGTTCCTGGCCAGCACATGTGGGTGGACGTCACGGCAATGGTCCTGTTCGGCCTCGCGGTCGGCATTCTGCTCACGTTCCTCGGCGGCCTCATGGCCGTGGACCTCGTGCCGCGCATCGCGGCAGGCGCGGCGCTCGGCATCGCCGGCCTCGGCAATTACATAGGCGCGGGCCTACAGAGCATCGTATCGGGCTATTTCGTGACAAAGGACGCCGCCGGCAAGCCCGCGCTCATCTCGCACACCTTCGCAAACGGATACACTCTCGACTACATCGCCGTGTTCTGGATCGGCATGGCGCTCTTGTCGGTGCTGTGCGCACTCTCCGTTTGGCACAAGCGCCCCAGGTAGCCGGATATCCTCCACGCTCGGCCCCGTGCTTTTTGTGTGCAGGCATGGAGCCGCAGAGGCGTCATTACGACATTGTGACATTGAGGAACGATGTCATCGCGGGGTTGTGGCATTCCAAGCCCCCGATATATTGTGACATGTTTTGATTTAGACTTGATTTTCTGTCTGCGGTTTAGTAAATTATCATTCCTCTTCCATATGAGGAAGAGTCAAGATTGGAATAAAATGAAGAAGAAGCTGTTGATAGTGGAGTCGCCTGCGAAGGCGAAGACGATCGGGAAATACCTTGGAGACGAGTTCACCGTGAAGTCGTCGGTGGGGCATGTCCGCGACCTGCCGAAGAAGGGGCTGTCTATAAAGATCGCCCCTGCGAACCCGCCGGAAAGCGGATGGACCTTTACGCCGAGCTACGAGGTGTCGTCCGGCAAGGAGAAGATAGTGGAAGACCTGCGCCGGGCTGCGAAGTCCGCCGACGAGATATTCCTCGCGCCTGACCCCGACCGCGAGGGGGAGGCCATAGCCTGGCATCTCGGCGAGGTGCTTTCGGACGTCACCAAGGGCAAGGAAGTCCACCGCGTTACGTACAACGAGATCACAAAGGGCGCAGTGCGCGCGGCCGTGGAGCATCCCGGCGAAATCAATCTTGCTCGCGTGGACGCGCAGCAGTCGCGCCGCATCCTCGACCGTCTTGTCGGCTTCAAGGTGTCACTGCTGCTCTGGAAGAATCTTCCCTACGGCCATTCGCTGAGCGCAGGGCGCGTGCAGAGCGTCGCGCTGCGCCTTCTCGTGGAGCGCGAGCGCGAGATCGCCGCGTTCAGCCCGGTGGCATACTGGATACTCGGCGTCGAGGCCACCAAGGGCACCAAGGACACCTCGTTCGTCGCCAAGCTCTCGCGTCTCGACGGCGCCAAGCCCGATGTGAGAAGCCAGGAGCAGGCCGCCACGTGCGTGGACGACCTCGACGGCTCGTCGCTGCGCGTCGTCTCTGTGAAGACGCTCGCGAAATCCCGCCACCCGTATCCGCCGTTCACGACGTCCACGCTCCAGCAGGCCGCCTCCAGCGTGTGTGGCTTCTCGCCGCACCGCACGATGTCCATCGCCCAGAAGCTGTACGAGGCCGGTCTCATCACATACATGCGAACGGATAGCGTGAACGTGGCGAAGGTGGCGCTGGAAGCGGTCAGGGCGCAGATCGGGAATGAGTTCGGCGCTGGCTACCTGCCCGACAGGCCGAATTTCTACAAGTCTAAGGCCGGCGCCCAGGAGGCGCACGAGGCCATACGCCCCACGGACGTCTCGAAGAAGCCAGGCACCCTCGAGCTCGACGCCTCCGCAAACAAGCTCTACGACCTCATCTGGCGCAGGTTCGTTGCCTCGCAGATGGCGGATGCGCGTCTTGCTCAGCGCACTGTGGGCCTTGAGGCCGAGAAGGACGGCCTTCGCCACTCGTATCTCTTCACGGCCTCGACGACGGCGGTGGAATTCGACGGCTTCCTCGCCGTCATGAAGGCCCCCGCCACCAGAAAGGCCAAGGACGACGCCGAGGACGAGAGCGACGAGGTGAAGTCGCTTCCGCTGCTTGCCGAGGGCGAGAAGCTCGTCGCGGCCCGCTGGCTCTCGGACCGCAAGGAGACGAAGCCGCCGCCGCGCTACTCCGAGGCCGCTCTCGTGAAGGCGCTGGAGGAGAACGGCGTGGGGCGGCCCTCCACGTACGCCCAGACGATCGAGGTGCTTGTGGACAGGCAGTACGCCACGCGCGAGGAGCGCCAGCTCGTGCCCACGCAGCGCGGCATGGACGTCAACGACTGGCTGGTGAAGAAGCTCGAGCCTCTCTTCAACGTGGGCTACACCGCCGAGATGGAGGCCGACCTCGACAAGGTGGAGGAGGGAGAGGTGAAGGGCAACGGAATGCTCTCCGACTTCTACCGCAAGTTCTCCGCGTGGATGGAGGCCGCGAAGGAGCCGCCGCCGCCAACCGACAAGTTCGACCAGCTATTCGCGCTTCTAGACGAGGTGAAGAACTGGCGCGAGCCGGTGAAGAACGGGACGCGTGTCTATGACGACCACGGCTTCGTCACGTCGCTGCGCAAGCAGCTGGCGGAGAACAAGGTGGCGGCCTCAGAGCGGCAGCTGATGGCCCTCGTCAAGCTTGCGGTGGCGTACCGCGACCAGATCCGCGACGGCGAGATACGCATCATCGACCTAGGATACGGTCCTGAACTGGACCGCGTGAAGAACGCCCCATCCGAAGACCTCTTGAAGTGGTGCTTCCAGACGATCGACAGGATCGGCGGCCTTTCCAAGAACCCGTTCCTCAACTCCCTGCGCGAGCAGGTGGACCGCGGCAGGCTGCTCTCTCCAAAACAGTTCCAGATTCTCGCTCGCAGCGTGGGCGAGAACGCCGGAGCGCTCGACGACGCCGACCAGGTGCGCGCCCGCCTCGCGCCGTACGTGCCGGGCGGCTTCGAAGTGGCCGACACCGACCCCGCAGTGCCTGGCATCTTGAAGCTGCTCGAGAGCGTGACGGAGTGGAAGGAGCCCGTCCGCCGCGGCCGCCGCACGTACAACGACGCCGAGTTCGTGGCGTCGCTTCGCGACCAGTATGCGCGCCGCAGCTCGCTCTCGCCTCGCCAGGTGCTCGCCCTCAGGCGCGTGTGCGTCAACTACCGCAGCCAGATCCCCGACTTCGAGCAGATGGCCGACCGCCTCGGCCTGCGCGAACTGCCGCGCATGGAGAAGGTGGGCGACGCCGAGCGCGACGCAAAGAAGGCGGCGCGCGCCGAGCGCCGCGCGAAGAAGGCCCGGGACGCATGAAGCCGGCGGAGAGCGCGGCCGTGAACCATGCGGCGCACGACGATCCCGCCGTGCGCCGTTTTCGGTCGCATCTCCTATCCGAGCGCAACGCTTCCGCCCACACAGTGGCGGGATACGAGCAGGACATCGCCCAGTTCGCCGCTTTCCGATGGGGCGCCGACGCGCAGTCTCCGTTCGCATGGGAGCGCATCGGGCAGGAGGACGCCCGCAGCTTTCTGATGGCGTTCGCCCGCGAAGGCGCCCGCCCCGCCACCACACGGCGCAAACTCGCCTCGATGCGCTCGTTCTTCAAGTACCTCCAGCGCGAAGGCGCCGCCGCGGCGAACCCGTTCGCCGGCCTGCGCGGCCCCAAGCTCGCGAAGCCCCTGCCGAAGGTGCTCACCATAGACGAGGCCAAGCGCTTCGTGGAGGCGCCGGCGGAGGACCTGCGCCGGCGCCTCGGCGCAGGCGAGAGCCTTTCTCCGGAAGACGTGTATTCAAGGCTCAGGGACGCCGCCATATTCGAGGCCCTTTACTCCACCGGATGCCGAATATCCGAGGTGATGGGCCTAACATGGGGGCAGATCGACTTCAGGTCCGGCGGAGTTGTGGTGACGGGCAAAGGCTCGAAGCAGCGCCTGTGCGTGCTCGGGGCGCACGCGCTCAAGGCCCTTGGCGAAGCGCGCTCGAAGGCGGACGAGATATGGCCGGGAAGCGCGGAGGACTCGTCGCGCCTCTTTCTCAACGAGCGCGGCCGCCCGCTCACCGTGCGCGACGTCGAGCGGCGCATGAAGGTGTGGCTCGCGGCGGCCGACCTTCCCTCCGACCTCTCGCCGCACAAGCTGCGCCACACGTTCGCCACGCATCTTCTCGACTCCGGCGCGGACCTCAGGAGCGTGCAGGAGATGCTCGGCCACGCTTCGCTTTCCACAACGCAGATCTACACGCACGTCTCGATCGAGCGCCTCAAGGACGAATACGCGAAGTCCCACCCGCGCGCATGATTTCAGTTCCGGCTTGCGGACCCGGGGGAAATTTTGATATATTATCACCAAAGCAGAAAGTGAAGCTTGGCAAAGTCTTGTCCAAAGGAGAGGTGAAATGAGAAGAACAGGTTTGATTCTGGCGTGTGCGACGCTGTGCGGCCTCGCGCATGGTGTGGAGTTCACGCTCGGCGTGGGCGCATACGAAGGAAGGGCCGCGTTCAAGCAGCTGCGCGTTGTGGACGCATCGGGCAAAGAGGTGTATTCGAACGACTTCGCCTCGCCCGACTCGGTGAAGGGCTGGATTCCCGCCGGGCGCGGCGAGTGGAAGTGCGGCGGCGGAACCCTGGAGCAGACGTTCGACGGGCTTGGACACGAGGCGGCGACGCTGTCGATCCCTCGGAAGTTCCGCAACGTCACGGTCACTATGAAGGCGATGCGCGTGGACGGCAAGGAGGGCTTCATCGTGCCCACCGGCAAGATCAACGTCAGCGGCGGCGGCGAATGGGTGATCTTCGGTGGCTGGGGCAACACGTCCCACGGAATCGAGCAGCCGCCGTTCGCGCGCAGGATGATTCCCGGATCGATCGAGAAGGGGCGCTGGTACGACGTTAAGGTGGAATGCGCGGACGACCGCGTCCGCGCGTGGCTCGACGGCGAGCTCGTGATGGAGTCGTCTGCGCCCGCGGACACGTCGACGCGTCCTGCGGCGGTCGCGCCGGCGAAGGACGGCAAGGCGCGCAAGTACAGCCCGATGATTTTCGGCCACTTCATCGAGCACTTCGACACGCAGGTGTACGGCGGCATCTTCTGGCCTAAGCATCCGCTCTCAGATGAGGACGGCTTCCGCAAGGACGTGATCAAGGCGCTTCGCGAGATCAAGTGCCCCATCGTGCGCTGGCCCGGCGGCTGCTACGTCTCTGACTACCACTGGAAGTGCGGCGTAGGCCCCAATCGCCAGCCGATGTGGAACAAGGCGTGGGCCGTAGAGGATCCCAACACCTTCGGCACCGACGAGTACGTCAAATGGTGCCGCAAGGTGGGCTGCGAGCCGTACATCTGCACGAACGCGGGCACCGGCAACGAGGAGGAGATGAGCGACTGGGTGGAGTACTGCAACCTCAACGTCGGCAAGTGGGGCCGCCAGCGCATCGCAAACGGCTACCCTAAGCCGCACGACGTCATCTACTGGAGCGTGGGCAACGAGAACTGGGGCGGACACGAAATCGGCGCGAAGACCGTCGAGCAGTGGGGGCCGCTCGTGCGGGAGAGCGCGAAGATGATGCGCGGCACCGACCGCCGCATCAAGCTCCTCGCCGCCGCCCTGCCGGCCGAAAGCTGGACGCTGCCGCTTCTCAAGGCGGCCGGCTACCTTCTCGACTACGTGAGCGTGCACGGCTACTACGTGTGGGGCAAGGGCGACACGCCCTACCTCGCGTGCATGATGTGCACCGAGCGTCCCGAGGCCGACATCCAGCGTACCATCAAGACGCTTGAGAAGGCCGGGTTCGGCGGCGGAAAGATCGCCATCGCCTTCGACGAGTGGAACCTGCGCGGCTGGTATCATCCCGGCCTCGGCAACTTCAGGCGCGGAGCGGTGATGGACTACAAGGCGCGCCGCCAGAACGACGTTGCCTCGTACTACACGATGGCGGACGCTCTCTTCTCCGCCTGCTTCCTCAACACGTGCCTGCGCCACTGCGACATCGTGAAGATGGCCAACTTCTCGCCGATCGTCAACACGCGCGGCGCGGTGTTCGTGCACGACAAGGGCATCGTGAAGCGCACGTCGTACCATGTGTTCTGGATGTACACGCATCTTCTCGAGGCGAATGTCGCGCCTCTTGCGATGGATTGCGGATCGCTCTCCAACGGCAGGACGAGCGTGCCCGTGCTCGATGCGGTGCTGACCGTTTCGGACGACGGAGCGCGCCGCGTTCTCGCCGTCGTGAACAAGAGCCCCGACAAGTCTGTGTCGTTTGACGTCGCCGCGCTCGGCGTGAAGTCAGGCTCCCTGAAGGCGACTGTGCTCGCGGGCGCCTCGCCCAACGACTACAACGACATCGGCGCGGAGAACCGCGTAGTGCCGGTCAAGACCGCGTTTGCGGTGAATGACGGCAAGGTGGCGCTGCCGCCGCATTCGCTCAGCTGCATCGTAGTTTCCGAATAGCCAGCGTTGACTGCCGAGCAAGGAGAAGACCATGCAAAGGGCCATGAGAAACGCGGCAAGCATTCTTTGTGCCGCGGCGGAACTGGTGCGTTCAGTTCCGCATTCCACCCTGAAAAAAAACTGAAAGGGCGCATTGACGCGCGAACGCTTTTTTGATACACTATCTGACCAACGGCGAGATAGCTCAACGGTAGAGCATCAGAATCATAATCTGCTGGTTGAGGGTTCGAATCCCCCTCTCGCCACCATTGAAGCCACCGTCCGCGGTGGTTTTCGTTTTTCAGAAAAAGCACGTTCCGCACAGATGAACTTCGAGCCGATAGGATACTTTCACGGAGGCCCCGCGCGCAAGTACGAGGCGCCGCGCCAGGGCGTGTTCGCTGGCGGAGCGGGACGCGTGGAGCTTCTGCCGGGGAGGAACTTCGAGACGGCTCTTCGCGACATCGAGGGATTTTCGCGCATCTGGCTTCTCTTCGTGTTCGACCGGAACGGCGCCACGTGGCGTCCAACGGCGCATCCTCCCGTGACCGCGCCGGGAAGGGCGCGCGTAGGCGTGTTCGCGTCGCGCGCGCCGTACCGTCCGAACCCGATCGGCCTTTCCTGCGTGCGCCTTGTGGCGGTGGATGGGCGCGTGGTGGAGGTGGACGAGGCCGATCTCCTCGACGGCACGCCGGTCTTGGACATCAAGCCATACGTGCCAGCTGCGGACGCATTTCCCGACGCGCGCGCCGGATGGGTGGAGTCTCAGGACGTGTGGCGCGTGGAGGCCGCGCCCGAGTTCGTGGCCGCCGCGGCGTTCGTGCGCGAGAGTGGCGGACCCGACCTCTTGGCGACTGCGCGCATGCAGCTTGCCGGCGAACCATTCGACTCGTCGCGCAAACGCGTGATGCGAACGGGCGAGACGACGGGCGTGTTCTCCGTGAGGATGTTCCGGCTTGACTTCGCCGTGCAGAACGACGCGCGGCTGGTCACGCTTCTTCGCATCCGCAGCGGCTATTCGCCGGCGGAACTCCTCGAGGCCGACGACCCCCACGGCGACAAGGCCCTGCACCGCGCCTTCGCCGACCGTCGCACGGCGCTCTTGTGCTGACGGCGCTTTTTTGGTAGAATATCTGTTGAACTTTTCAACAAAAAAAGGAGCTAGAAAATGGGCGATGTAATCGGAGCGGGCGAACTCCACAAGGGCGTGAAGCTGCTGCTGGACGGCGAGCCGTGGGAAATCACCGAGTTCGACTTCTCGAAGCCGGGCAAGGGCCAGGCCATCTACAACTGCAGGCTGCGCAACATGATCAACGGCGGCGGCATGAGCCGCAGCTACCGTTCGGGCGACAAGTTCGAGCGTCCCGAGCTGCTGCAGCGCAGCGTGACGTACTCCTACGACGACGGCACGGCCTTCGTGTTCACCGACGAGAACTTCGAGGAGATCCGCGTCTCCCCCGAGGTGATGGGCGACAAGAAGTACTTCCTCATGGACGAGATGGAGGTGAAGGCGCTCTTCTTCAACGACCGCGTGATCGGCGTGGATCTCCCGCAGCTCGTGGAGCGCAAGGTGATCAAGGTGGAGCCCGGCGTGAAGGGCAACACCGCCTCCGGCAAGGTGATGAAGCCCGCCACGGTCGAAGGCGGGTATGTGTGCCCTGTGCCGCTCTTCATCAACGAAGGCGACGTGATCCGCATCAACACCGAGACCGGCGAGTACAACGACCGCGTGTCCACGCGGTAGTTTGATGGCTCGAGTGTTTGAAGGTTTGAAAGTTTGAAGGTGTGGGAATGAAGATTCTTGTCACTGGAGGCGCCGGGTACATCGGCTCGCACACCGTTCTGGAGCTGCTGAAGGCGGGCCATGACGTGGTGGCGGTGGACAACCTGTGCAACTCCTGCGAGGAGTCGCTCAGGCGCGTCGCGAAGCTGGCGGGCAGGGCGCCGAAGTTCTACAAGCTAGACATCCGCGATGAGGCCGCGCTCGACAAGGTGGTGGCCGCGGAGAAGCCGTTCGACGCGACGATCCACTTCGCCGCCCTCAAGGCTGTGGGCGAATCGACGAAGATTCCGCTCAAGTACTACGAGAACAACCTCGGCGGCACCTTCACTCTGCTGAAGGTGCTTTCGGCGCACGGCTGCAAGAACGTCGTGTTCTCCAGCTCGGCCACTGTGTACGGTCAGCCGCAGAGCGTGCCGATCCGCGAGGACTTCCCCACGCCCGGATGCACGAATCCGTACGGCTGGACCAAGCTCATGATGGAGCAGGTGTTCCGCGACGTGCAGAAGGCTGATCCCGAGTGGAACGTGATACTGCTCAGGTACTTCAATCCGATCGGCGACCACGAGTCCGGGCTTATCGGCGAAGACCCGGCGGGAATCCCGAACAACCTGCTGCCGTACGTCGCGCAGGTCGCGGTAGGGCGGCTGCCCGAGCTGAACGTGTTCGGCAACGACTATCCGACGCCGGACGGCACGGGCGTCAGGGACTACATCCACGTCGTCGATCTTGCGCTCGGCCACCTGAAGGCAATCGAGAAGCTGGAGCGCGAGCCGAAGCTCGGGCTGAAGATCTACAACCTTGGCACGGGGCACGGATATTCGGTTCTGCAGATCGTCAAGGCGTTCGAGCAGGCGTCGAAGCGTCCCGTTCCGTACAAGATTTGCCCGAGGCGCCCCGGCGACATCGCGGAGTGCTGGGCCGATCCGTCTCTCGCTCTGCGCGAGCTCGGCTGGAAGGCGGAGCGCGGCATCGGGGAGATGTGCCGCGACGCCTGGAACTGGCAGAGCCGCAACCCCTACGGCTACCGTCCGGCTCCTGCGAAAGGCCGGTCGTGAAGAAGGTGCGGGAACTCGGTTGCCTTGCGAGGCACCGTGCGTTTCTCGGCAAGCCGCCCAAGAAAGGCGGAACGAATCCTTTCCCGTGCAATCCGGCGGAGGTGTTCGCAAGGCAGACGGAGGGGCTTGCGGTGCGCCTGCGAGCAATCCGTTGCCGCAACGTCGTCATAGGCCTTTCGGGCGGCCTTGACTCCGCCCTTGCGCTACTCGTGTGCGTCGCGGCGTTCGAACGCTTGCGGCTCGACAGGCGCGGCATACATGTGATCACGATGCCCGGCTCCGGCACGACGCGC
>JAFXIL010000061.1 GCA_017563185.1 Kiritimatiellia bacterium
ATTCCGAATCGGGGCTTTTCCGCACGAACCATCTGCCGCATCGCCATCCCACCGCAAGCCGCCTCTCGCCCGGCGACAACTCGCCGTCGCCGTCGAGGTCCGTGCCGAACACCGCCTCCACGCAGTTGGACGGCGTGGCGGCGAAGGCAAGCGAGAACGACACGCGCCTCGTCGCCATGTCAACGGACGGCAGCGGCATGTTCGCCACCGTCTCCATGTCGGCATGCGCCACGGGCGGCAGACTCACCGTCAGCGTACGTGCTAGTACGACTGCGGCGACTGCCGTGAGCAGGATCGCGATATGTCTTCTGATGGGCATGCGGACATTATAGCATTTCACACAGGGCTCATGTTGATTAATTCCGATGTGAACTGGGAATGCGGTTCGGTGTGTGCCCCTCTTCGTCCACGCTAGAATCAAGATCCGCCGTCTTTGGGCTTCTGGGCGGGATCTGCCATCACCGGCGGAGGGATGTAGTCCGCCGTGATGCCGTCGCCTTTGGTATGCAGGCAGCAGCACACGGCCATCTGGCGGGCGCGGTTGACGAGCGTGTTCCCGACAGGAATCTTTAGCAGATTTCCCAGGCCAATCTTAAAGGCAACTTCGGACGCCTTGCCGACAGGCACGTTCTGGGCGAACACGACAGAACCAACAACGGCAAATGTCCCGACGACAACCCGTTTCATCACTTTAGACAAAAGCATACTCATCATTCTCTCTGCACACTTGACGATGTCCACAGTTTGCAAACTGTGAAACGTGTTTGACGACGCACCATTCGATCTCCTCGCCGACAAGCCGATGGCACCCTGACTTGGAAAGCACCCCTGCCAGAGCATCCGCTCCGCGGACTCGCTGCGCTCGGAGGATATTCCATCTTGGCGGCGCTTCAACCACCCGCCGGCCACCACCGCATTTCGCAAAGTCCGGCGGTAGGGTCACGCGTCCCGCATGACCGCCATCTCCCGGTGGGGCGAGGCGTCCCGCCTAGCCGCCAAGTAGGGTCGCTCGTCCTGCGTGACCGTGTTTGCCGCCGACGGATTACCCGCGACACATCCGCCTAGCGCATCGCATCGACGATCCGCCTGACATCCAGCAATGTATTCTCCGCACCCAACGAGATGCGGATCACGCCCTTCGCCAGTCGCACCGGAAGCCGAATCGCCTTCAGCACATGCGACACCTGCGTGTTCTGCGAATCGCTCGACGAAAGAAAATCCACGCCAAGTTTCCTTGCGTCAATCGGGATGTGTCCGACGGCCTGGACCGCATCCGTGTGAAACAGCGCCCCTCGCGAATGGGCTTCTGCCGCAAGCGCCCCCACGTCATTGACGGTTCCAATCTCGTTGTTGGCCGTCATGACCGAAACCAATCCAATCCCTTTCTGCCATGCGTCGGCAATCTGCCGTACGCCAATCACGCCGTTCCTTGTCGGTCGTGCATACACCACCATCCGTCCCCTTACCGCCTCATGTGCAGCGGCGTTCAAGACGGCGTGGTGTTCATACGCCGAGACCAGCAAACCTCCTTCCGAGCCCTTGACCGCCCAGTTATCCGCCTCCGTCCCACCGCTTGTGAAAAAAATCTCCTCCGGTTCCGCTCTTTTGCGAACATCAGATAAGCGGCTCGCGTGATCTCCGATTCCGACTTGACCCATTCCAGTTTCAACAAGACTTCCCACGGGTCTTCATCTTCGGAATAGGAGCGCCGTTTTTTCTCAACAGACCGTCTCATGTACTTGCGTACGGCCTCCATGTCGAGATCGTCCTTCGTCGCGCCCGGCACGAAAACGGCATCCATGCTTGCGCCCGTAGATTTCAGATGGCATTCGGCAATCTCCGTCGGCGTCATCTGGTGGTTCACGCTGCCCTTGCGGATGTAACACCGTCCCTTGCAGGCAACTGGTTTGTGCAGTTCGACTTCCCGGACAAGAACGGCAAGCCCTGCAAATCCTCCGGCGGCAAGATGGTCTGAAACGAGCAGCTCAAGCGCGAAGTGCCGGAGGGGTGGGAAGCAAAACGACTTGAACAAGTATGCGACAGAATTCAGTCAGGTGGCACGCCGGAATCAAAAAACGAAGCGTATTATGGAGGATCAATCCCTTGGTTCACAACGCAAGAACTGAAAGATTCATGTGTGTCTCATAGCGCAAAAACAATAACGCCTGAAGCAGTAAGCAGTAGTGCAACGAAAATATTTCCCACTGGAACTGTGCTTTTGGCTATTTACGCCGCGCCAACTGTTGGTCGATTAGCCTTGTTATCTGTTGATGCAACATTCAATCAGGCGTGTTGTGGATTTGTGGCTGGAAAGGATATATCAAAAGAGTATCTGTTTATCACTTTATATGAAGCACGAGCCAAATTAAATTCTATCGCGGATGGGACGGCGCAGAAAAATCTATCAGTAGGACGAATGAGGGCATTTGACATATTGGTTCCAGAGAAATCAGTCATGGCACAATGGCGAGGAGTGACTGAGCCGATTTTTGATTCCATAAAGATTGCCAGTGCCAACATCGACGATCTTACAAGTTGCAGAGACCGGATTCTCCCACTTCTGATGAACGGGCAAGTTGAAGTGGCGGGATAGGGTGTACGCCACTACCCTGCAATGAGTCACCACGACACAACGCAGAAGATGCGCCAGATCCGTTTCGGGCTAATCGAAAGTTCTACTTGCGATTGACACAGAGATATGATGTCATACGCGCCATGAAAAACATTTCAAGAGACATTGCACCGTATGCAAAATCGCTTGCGATGCAGTTTCCTGTACTTTCCATACAGGGGCCGCGCCAATCAGGCAAAACAACTCTTGCCCGCACGCTTTTCCCTGATTACGGCTATGTCAATCTTGAACATCCCGACACCCGTGCGGAGGCGGAAGGTGCTTCGTTTCTACGTCTGCACCCCGCGCCACTCATCATCGACGAAGTCCAGCGCATGCCGTCTCTTTTGAGCCGGATTCAGGTTGCGGTTGACGAACGCCCCGGCGAGAATGGGCTGTATGTCCTGACGAGATCGCACCAACCCGCCTTGCGGTCGGGTGTCGGACAGTCGCTCGCGGGACGCGTCGGCGGCTTGACACTCCTTCCGCTTTCTCTCGCCGAGCTGTCGGCGGCGGGAATTCATTCCGAGCGAGAGCGTCGCCTTGTCGAAGGGTTCATGCCGAGGCTGTTTTCGGAGCGCCAGTCTTCCTTTGAACTGTACCGGAACTACGCGGCGACATGCCTCGAAAAGGACGTGTCCCAGTTGACCCGCCTGCGGGAGCGACGTCCTTTCGAGACATTCGTCCGGCTTCTTGCGGGGCGGGTGGGACAACTTTACAACAGCGCGGGAATCTCGGACGAAACAGGCGTCAGCGCGCCGACGTTGCGTGGCTGGCTTTCGATTCTTGAAGCCTGTCACCTCGTATTCGTCCTGCCACCGTACTACCGCAACTTCGGCAAACGCTTCGTCAAGACGCCGAAGGTGTATTTCACCGAGCCCGGACTTGCGGCCTGGCAACTCGGCATAAGGGACAGCGGACAGGCCGTTCGCGATCCTGCGTTTGGAGGGCTGTTCGAAAACATGGTCGTCGTCGAGGCGCTCAAGACGCGGCTCAATGCCGGCCGGACGCCCGACCTCTACTTTATCCGCGATCAGTACGGCACGGAAATCGATCTGGTCGTTGAAGACGGGAGATCGCTCCACTTGTTTGAAATCAAGTCTTCCACATCGTTCTCCACAGATTTCACGCGCAATCTCGATGCCGTCCGCCGTGCGATTTCCGACGTCGCATCCGCAACGGTCGTATATGGCGGCGATTCTCCCGCGGCGGTACGGGACATTGCGTTTGTGCCCTTCCGCGACTTGGCCGCGCACATGCGACGCCTTGGACTCGCATAGCCGTCTCGGCGCGTGAGGACACATCACACAGCGGCAGGGCGCAATGTCCCCATCGCGTCGCTCCGCTTCTGAGCCTCGCACGTGGCGATGATCGCCGCAGACGCAGACGCCACGAGGGAAACGGGGTACGGCCTTGCGCGAAGCCACCTTTCGACTCCTCGGAATCCCGCGAACGCGCACCCTGCCGCCCTCACCACCCAACCGGTAATTCGCTTTCACTTCACTGTCGTACGCATGTGGCTCTCCTAATCGCGCTGTCGTTCTGCCGCACGACCATAACTACTCCACCACTCCTACTCCAGCAATAGGGTCTGTCCCTCTCACGCTCCTATGGGATAGCATCCCCAAACATGGCGGCGTTCCACCGCACCTTTGGAACAAGACAACCTGAAAAAAGCGAGCGGAAGCCAATGAAATCAGGGCTTCCGCAGACCAACTACGCACCTATGGGATGGTAGTGGTTTAGGCTATGTTTTAGTTGAATCGTGGGGCTAGATGACCGGGAAGTCAAACTTCTCGACCCGCCACTTGCCGCCCAGCTTGATGAGCGTCAGCGGCGTGTCTTGCCCGTTGATCTTGACCGACACCGTCACCTTGTCACCATCGGAAGGGATGTCACCGATCTCGTACTTCAGATCATCGTACGTCTCCTTGAATTTAGTAGCCTCCTTCTCGCCAAACAATTTAGCGATCTCATCGTATTTGCGCTCGGCACGGTCTATCCATGCCAACATTTCCCCTGTTGACATCTGCCTCATGCCGTCGAAGTCAGCATCCTCCAAGCAATCCACGTACTTTTTCGTAACACTGCTTGCTGAATCACCTCCGCCGCACCCGACAATGCCGAGCACCAACGTGGCCATAACAGCATACACGACCAGTTTCATTTGCTTTCTCATTTTTCGCTTCCTTTCTTAGTCAAGGGTAAACACGTCGGGAAACACCTTCGCGAATTTCGGCGCAATCTTCTTCTTTGAAACAGAGACCCGCACCTTGACGATGAAACCGCCGTTCTGCACTTGGGTATCCATCACCTCGAATGATCGGACATCGGCTTCCGTGATCGTCTTTATCTGAGCAACCACCTTGTCTCTATTCTCCTGAATCCGAGTCTTTGAATCTATCCAAGTACCGATAGTCCTCCACACCGCCTCGCGAATCGCCCAAAGTACCGCTGCATCCCTTGTCTTTCCTTTTCCTTGCACGGTGATACGTATTACCTTTGAATCCTTTGTGGCCTTTTGGACTGTCCCCCGTTACTTAGTTCCAGAAACTCAACGCAATTTCCATTCCTCGGTACAGATAACAGCGTGGGTCGTAAATCATCGGGTATGGGCCATCTGGGAAAAACATCGCAATTCTTACGGCATAATATGCAAGCGAACCAATCAATATCGTCCATATCCACCTCTGAGAGCAAAGCCAATTGACCACCCAGAAATCAATCCGTATCGAATTTGCGGCTATTGTTAAGATGTAAGGAATAAGGAGAGCATGGTAACGCAACGACTCAATAACCTCTCCACGAAGAAACGCAAGTCCAGCATGTGTCAAACCACACCCTGGACAGGGCAATCCCGTAACTGCCCTAAAAACGCAGAGTTGCGTACTCTGTAGGAGAAAATAGTTTACAGCTGCGACAACAGATATTACGCCGCTGCAAACTATTACCCCAGCACAGAAAGCCGATATGGCCTTACTTGTTCGCCGCCGCGTCAATCGCATTAAGTCTCTTGATCAGACCCACCACATACATCGGTCCCAACAACCCGCAGAAAAGAGCCGCAACGCCCATGACCTTCATGTTAGGTGCTACATTGGCAATCCCGAGTTCCTGTTCCTTCTTAGTGAGAATCGGATCCAAGATGAGTGCGCTGACGATCGGGAGCAGAACACAAATGACATTTCGACCTGTTGATTCGGGAAAGTCTTTGCCTAACACCTGAGATGCTGCCTTGAGAACCCCTAGATGAACTAAGACAAAAGGAATCCAACAGCAACACATCGAGAGATACAGGAGAGCCACATTCGGCTCTTCTCCCCGATTGTACCCCATGAATCCGTGACCTTTCGCCATGTGAATGACCTACCTTTCTTTTTTTTTTGCGAACAGCAAACGATGGCGCTATTATCCACTCGGACATAGAGACCGTTAACTGAACAGCATTTTGCATTCTATCAAACTATTCTTGCCTCATTTGCTGAACGGCACACCTGAAGCGTCTTTATCAACAGTTACTGCCTCTATGATTCCCCAAATCCACGAGACAAACGCCAAAATGCCGCAAGATAAAACTGTGAGGCAAAGCTGAAGGATACCCTTTGCCGTATATCCAGCATAAAAATTATGAACTCCAAATTCACCTAACAAAATACCAAGCACCAAAAACGTTGTCTTGTTTTTCGCTGTGCCATCTTGCTGCTGCACCACAGTCTTTTGCACATTCAGAGCATATCCACATTCTACACAAACAATCTGTTCTGTCGCAATTTCAACGCCACAGTTTGGACAGTACTTATTCCCCTTGCGAGGATCGCAGCCACAACCCATGCATGCCAAGGCGGCGGCGTCCACTTCCTTACCGCAATTTTTGCAAAACATACTCACTCTCTTTCTTAGCGCCTTCTACCGCACTTACAACACGTACTTCTCCCATAATCGTTGAAACCATGCACAGTTTCTGGAAAACCTTCCTGAGCGCGCACGTTCGCATCTGCTGCCATACTTTTTCCTACTTCCTTTTGCCCTTGTTCCGTTTGCGGCAAAAGAAAGAGGGCGTAATCCTCTGCCGTGTTGTGAGCTCAAGCGGCTAATACTTGAATCTCATTACATTATTAGCAAAAGTGATGAGGACGTTACACTTCAAACGAAAAAAGTTTGAAAAAACTGTGGCTTGGCGTACGACGCGGCGGAGTTCGTGCCGCCGAGAACTATACCATTCTAGTGCCTTGAACAGTTCGGTATTTGCCATTCTAGTGGATGCACTGGTTTGGCATTGACAGGAAATGCCAGATCTGGTACACTGTGAACCATGAAAAACACCTCCCTGAGAAAACGAATCTACGAAGCCGTGCTTGAAGAACATCTTCGCGACAATCGCCAGATGGCGTTTCTCACCGGCCCTCGCCAATGCGGAAAGACAACGCTCGCCAAGGCTCTTTCGGACAAATACTTCACCTGGGACGACCTCGCAACGCGGCGTCTCGTAGCAGGCGATGCCGCAGGGCTTGCCAATGCGGCCGACCTCGGCATCGCGTCCCACCGGAAAACCGTCATCACGCTCGACGAAATCCACAAGTTCGTCCGCTGGAAATCGTTTCTCAAGGGATTCTTCGACCTTTACGAAGACAGAATGAGCCTCATCGTCACCGGCAGCGCAAGACTTGACATATACAAAAGAGGCGGAGACAGCCTGATGGGGAGATACTTTCTCTACCACATGCACCCGCTCGGAGTCGCAGAACTCGTCCGCCCCGGACTTGAAGCGACCGAGACTCATGCCCCGCTTCCCGTTCCCGAAGAAGACTGGAATGCTCTCTGGGCGCATGGCGGCTTCCCTGAACCGTTTGTCAGGCGCGATGTGCGATTCACGCATCGTTGGCGCAAGCTCCGCCGCGAACAGCTTTTCCGCGAGGACTTGCGCGACCTCACGAAGATTGCCGACATTGCCGGAATCAGGATCCTCTCCGAGCTCCTTCTTGCCCGCGCAGGCAGCCAAATCGTCACGGCCTCGCTTTCCCGCGAAATCGGCGTCGCCGAAACGACGGTGAAGGCGTGGATCGCAACCCTGGAGTACTTTCATGAAGGCTTCACCGTCCGCCCGTGGTTCAGGAACATCGAGAACTCAATACGGAAAACGCCCAAGTGGTATCAGAGAGACTGGTGCGAAGTGGCAGATGAGGGCGCACGGTTCGAAAACCTTGTTGCCTGCCATCTGCTCAAGGCCGTTGACATGTGGAACGATCTCGGCCTTGGCGACTACGCACTCTTCTACATAAGGAACAAGGCCAAGGCGGAGGTGGATTTTCTCGTCGCGAAGAACGGTTCGCCTTGGTTTCTTGCAGAAGCGAAGACGTCCGACACGCGTATCACCCCTGCGCTTGCGGCGATGCAGGAAGCCACGCAGGCCGCACACGCCTTTCAGGTCGTGCGAGACCTCCCCTACTCCGAAGCCGATGCGTTTTCCTACCGCGAGCCTATCGCGGTTTCCGCGCAGTCCTTCCTGAGCCAGCTTTTCTGAGGCCGTTACACTTCAAACGAAAAAAAGTTTGAAAAAACTGCGGCTTGGCAGACGACAGAAGCGGTGCAAGGCAAACGCTCAGCGTCTGTCACCGGAGGCGTCGCTCTGCGCACGGATTATGCTCGTGTCCGACAAGCCCCATGGATAGCCGTCCATCGCGCGCACTTCTTCCAAAGTCCTTCCCTTGAAAACGACGCTTGCCAGTTTGCCGCATCCAGCCAATGCCTCGGCGCCCAGCGACTTCAACCCCTTCCCAAACGTGATGCTTGCAAGCCTCTTGTTGTACGAAAACGCATTGAAGCCGATGGTCTCCACGCTGTCTGGAATGATCCAGTTTGAAACACGCACGTCCTTGAAAGCCGTGGCTCCTATATGTTTCAATCCCGTCGCCAGGGTCACGTTCGTCAACGCGGAACAATGCATGAACGCCCAATTCTCGATTTTCGTCACGTTGCCGGGTATCGCGATGCTCGCGAGTTCCCTGCATACGGCGAACGACTTGCCCCCGATTCTGCCAACGGAGTCTGGAATCGTCACGCTGCGCAGCTTGGCGCAATGACTGAACGCATTCCACCCGATGTCCGTCACGGCGTTTCCGACGTTCAGGGACGTCGCCGCACTTTTCACGTTGACTGGTATGGAAGAGTCAGTCAACTCCCCCTGGATGTCGTAGCGGATGATCGCCGGCGCACCGTTTGACCCCACATACGCCATGACGGTCTGCTTTCCGCCATTTACGCACTCAACCAGCTCCGCAAGCCGGGCATCCTTGTCCACCGGCATATTGCGAAGAGCCGATTCAACGATGTTCGACACGACCGCCGGGGGAATGTCCGGAACCGCCGAATTGAGCGTCCTGAGCGCGTCCGCCGCCTCGTCGAACGCGCCCTGCCGCACGTAGAGCGTGAACGCGCCCTTGAGAAGCAATGTCCGCACCGCATCGGAATCCACCTTTTCCGCGTACGCGACGGCGGCCTTGGCAACGTCCGCACGCGTTTTCTTGCCGGCTCCGAGCGCCTCCCGTTCCGGGCGCATGATCTCCAGCACAGGCCCCTCGGCCCGCTTGAGTTCCTGCCTCGTCGGCATCGCAACGAGCGGCGTCGTAACCGCCGCCAGTGAAGCAAGGGCAATCGTCCGAAGTCGCATCCCGGTTCAGCCTTTCGTATCTTCGTCGGAAAGTTCGGCCTCGACGAGGGAGATCGCCTTCTCGACGCGGAACTTGATCTGCCGGAGGTGGTTGTCGTCGATGCCGAACTCCCTGCATACCTCTTCTGCGGACTTGCCTTCGAGCACATGTGCGCGATAGACGGCCTTGGTCTTGGCCGAAAGCGCGGTCTTCGTGAGAACGTGCCGCACCGCCGCTTCGCGCCTTGCCTTTTCCCATGCAAGGTCGAGCGCGACGCCCTGTTCTGGCTGGACGATCAGCGACTCCTGCAAATCGTCCAGTGAAACGCCGGCGCCCGCGCCATGGGACCGTTCGCGCCTGTACATCCCGATGAGCCGCCTCCGTATGAGCATTTTAAGGAAAGTGCGGAACTGCGATTTTCCCGCATCGTATCGCCGCTCCGACAAAATCTTCACGAGATGCATGTACACATCCTGGACCACGTCGTCGGGATCGTGGTTGTGGTCGACCATCTGGACGAATCGCTTCATCACGGGCGTGTAGAGGGAAAAGAAGCGCGTCCACGCAGCGCCTACTTCGCCCGTTGCCTCGGCCGCCAGCTTTTCCAGAAGCGTCTGCGATGTACTTGGGAAGTCGTTCATTTCTGCACCTCGAATATGCCGTCCGCGCTGAACGCCTCCGCGAAATCGTCTTCCGCCGCCGAAGGCGCAGGGGCGCGGAAAGCGAACCATGCCGCAACGCAAACGGAGATGGCCGCGGCAAGTCCGCAGCCAACCACTGCAACGGCCTTCCATCCCCGTGCCGGCCTTCTGCCAGACCGCGCCTCCGGCGCGAGCCGCTTCGCCAAGGCGCGGAGTTCGGACGGGCGTTTCCCCGGATCCTCGGCAAGCATCTGCGGCAACACCTGCGACCACGGGAGTTCAAGCGTCTCGAGGAGCTCCAGCGCGCGCGAACCGGGTTCGTACCACACGCCGGTGAGCAGGTATACGGACATCAGGGCGAACGAATACACGTCGGCCGCCGGAGTCGCCACCTCGCCACGCGCCACCTCCGGCGCCATGCAGCCATGCGTTCCCATCACGAGGCGCGAGCCCGTCGCCTCCGCGACCATTGTGGCGGCGGCATGAACCTCGCGGCGCAAGCTGTCCGAGAAAAGGCGCGACACGCCGAAGTCGGAGAGGACTACGCTCCCGTCGTCCGTCAGCAGCACGTTGCCGGGCTTGATGTCGCGGTGGACGATTCCCTGCGCGTGGATGTAGTCGATTGCGGACGCAAGTTCCGTGAACCAGCTGCGTACGGTTTCCTCTTCGAGGCCCTCGCCCGCGGCGTCCGAAAGGGTACGCGGCGCGCCGTCCGCTCCGAGCACGAGATCCATCACGAAATACGGCGTCTGGGTCGCATCGTCGAAATCGAGGTCGAACACGCGGATGACATTTGGATGGCGCTGCCGCGCCAGAACCCGCCCCTCCGACAGGAACTTCTCCTTCAGGACGTCGACGTGGCCCTTCTTCGGCGTGAACGACTTCAGCGCGTAGTGGACGCCGAGCTGCCCGTGCACGACTTCGTACACCGCTCCCATCGCGCCCTTGCCGAGGAGCCGGACGACGCGGTACGCGCCGATCTCGTCATCTGGACCAAACTCCGCCATTCTTCGTTCACTTCCCTGCGGAAAAGGCCCTGCGTTTTATGCCGATGTATTCGCTCGTTGCCTTTCGCGACATGTTTTTCATGCCTCCATTTTACACATAGTGTCCTGTATTTGGCAAACGGGGGCGTTCGAAACCTTGTCTGCCTTTGTTGAGAGTGTCCGGTATTATGGCAAACTGCGCCCTTCCGTCTGCGTCCACGCACGGTTCAAGCACGAGGCGCACGCCCACGTTGAAGACGCGCTGCCAGGGGAAGTATAGGTTTCTGCGGCCGAAGGTGGCCATGCGGGGCAGCACGTTGAACGCACCGCCGCGCGCGACGGCCTCTCCCGACGGCCCCACGCACCATTCCTCCACGTTTCCGATCATGTCGAAAAGCCCCGCCGCATTCGCGCCGTAGCGATGCTTGACGGCGGAGGCAACGGTCATCTCGCCGTCGTTCGCCCCCATGAAGCGCAGGTGGTAGTTGAACACCTTGAACTGGTTAGGCAGATTCTCGACAGACGCATCCGAGAGATTCGCGACCTTCGCGAAATCGGCCATATTCTCGCCCCATGCGTAGTCGCCATTCGTCCCCGCGCGCGCCGCATGTTCCCATTCCTCCTCGGTCGGCAGGCGCACCCTCGCGCCCGTCTTCGCGGAAAGCCATGCGGCGTATGCCTTGGCCTCGTCGAACGAGACGCGGATTACGGGATGATCGGGACGCTCGACGGACGTGCCTGGGGCATAATGGTCTTTTCCCACCCAGTCGATGAAGCCGTTCCGATGCTCCGGCTCGTAGGCAAGCCAGTTCGAAAGCGGCAGTTCCCCCTCGGCCATCCACACGCCACGCCCAGTCGGACGGAATGCGATCTTTCCGCCCGGAGCGTCCAGCTCCAGACGAAGCCTTGAGAACTTCCATTCCTGCACGTTCACCTTCCGCACGGGCTTTATCGCCGGTTTCTTCGGAGGTTCGAAGGCAATCTTCGGAATGTCCTTCTCGGCATCGCGGTAGGTGTAGCGGTCAAGCTCCGGATCGTTCTTCGGATCCCAGAATCCCTGGAAGTTTCGCTCGCCGTACTGGCGGCGCGCATGTGAATACTCCAGCAGCTTCTGCTGCTCCTCGTGCGTACGGCCCGAACCGGCCCAGCCGCGGTCGCCGCGCATGCGGAAGTACTCGACCTGGTCCGTCCAGGTGCCCCAGAAAGGCGCGTTTAGGTCGATCCACGTGTAGATGCGGCGCCATTCCGCATCAGTCAGCTCCACGCCGTGATGCCCCGCCTTGAGCATCTGAACGAGCGGGCTTGTGTTGGCATGGTATTCAAGCGGATTCTGCAGATAGTAGTCCGATTCAGGCCCAGGACGCCGCACGTAAGGCTGAAGGTAGAAGTAGCTCTTGGAATAGCTCCCCACGTGATCGTCCCTGAATCTCTTGATCTGTATCTCCATCGGACGGAAATCCGCCAGGTTTGGCTTGTCGCCGCGCGTGAAGAGCGGGTACGCGCTCATTGGGAACACGAACACTCCCTGCTTGTCCTGCGGGCACTTCGCCACCTCTTCGCAAGGATCCTTGTCGTGGCAGCCCGAGCAGCGCCGCTGGAGGATCGGCTGTATCTCGCGCAGGAAGCTCCAGGTGCGCGGCTTCGCGCGCCCCTCCGGCGGCTTGATCGCGTCCGGCGCGCGCTGGACGATCTGCAGCGGGCGAGCCGTCACGCTGGGATTCTCGTGGCAGCCGATGCAGGAGACGTATTCGCCCGGCATGCCGACGGTCCAGGAGCGCATGAGCTGCACGGCGCGTCCCTCCGCGTCGAGCGGCTGTATCGAGATCGGCGTGTTGACGGGCGCGTTGAAGAATATGCCGCCCTTCTCCGTCACAGGCACTTCGCCGAGAACGTACTTCATGTCCCACGACGACTCCACGCCGACGGCCTGGTGGCTGCCGGTATGGTTGAACGCGTAGTGGTAGGCGAAGATGCGTGCGGACTTCACCGTTCCGCGCGGAAGCCCCTTGAGGCCTTCGCCCTGGTAGAGGTCGCCGCAGTACATGGTGCAGTACGGCACGTTCTCGCGGCGGCGGTCGGGAATGGACGGCGGGCGTTTGCGCGCGGCGAGCGCAATCGGCTCGTTGAGGCACCAGCCCTCGCACTCGGCAAGGAGCGTTATGTTGTCGAAGACGTCCACGAGGTAGATGCCCCAGAGAGAATTCTTGGACGCCTTCATCGCCGCGAGGAAGAACTTGCCCGCTCCGTCCGCCGGAGAGCTTCCAAGCGGGAATGGCTGAAGGAAACGCGGATAGCTGCCCACGTAGAGCTGGTCCATGATCTTGTCGTCCGGCGGCTTGCCCCAGC
Source organism: Kiritimatiellia bacterium (assembly GCA_017563185.1). GTDB lineage: Bacteria > Verrucomicrobiota > Kiritimatiellia > RFP12 > UBA1067 > RUG572. The sequence continues at coordinate 13,232 of JAFXIL010000061.1, forward strand.
CGGGCAGCATCTGGACGCACCCCTTGGGGCCTGCATGCGCGCGCGCGGCGTCGAACAGGACAAGGCGCCCGCTCTTGGGGGCGTGGTGGCCCGTGGCGACGGCTATGAATTTGCCGTTGTCGCCCGGGATAGCCAAGGGGCTGCCGATGTGGTTGGGCCAGTAGTCGTTTGATCCATAGAAGCCCATCTGGCGCGTGCCGTCGGGATTCATCGTCATGAGCACCCGGCTGAAGAAGTGCGGCACGTCGCAATATTCCCAGCGCACATACTGGATGCGTCCGTCGTTGAGTACGCTTGGATACCAGTTCGAGTCCTGATCGTAGGTGAGTCGGTCCACCTTGCCGTTCGTGGGGTCGAGGCGGTAGCTGTTGCTCATGCGCAACCGCCCCGACTCGCATGGAAGCCCCTGTTCGCCGGCGTCGGAAGTGAACACGACGCGCCCGTCGGGCAGCCAGCAGCAGTCCGCCGCCTCGTGGATGAAGTTGGTGGGCAGAAGCGTCTTCGCCGGCGTGCCGTCCGCATCAGTCTCGAAGAGCCTCCAGGCATTGCCGCGCGCACGGTCCACGCCTACGAAGAGGATGCGCCGGCCGTCCCAGTTGAGGTCCACGGAATGGATGGTGCCGGTGTGCTTGTAGAGCTCGCGCTCCTTGGGCGACTCGTCGCGGAAACCGGAAAGGACGACCAGCGAGGCGGACCTGTTCGGATTGACTATGAGGTGGTTGTAGCACGAGAGATTCGGCTGTGCCGGGTGATCGTCCCGTCGCGGATTGCCGCCGCGGTGCTTCACGGCGAGAATGGACAGATCCCTCACCAGCGGATGCGCGGCCAGAAGACGGCGCTGGCGCGCGATGAGCGCCTGTGCGGGAACGGCGTTCCCGGCGGCAAGCGCCGCGCCAGCAGCCTTCTTCTCGTTCTCCACCATCGCGGCGAAATCCCGCACTGCGGCGATGTCCTTCGAATCGGCGCCTGGCGTCTTGGACCAGTCGTCCGCAAGGCGTTTCAGCGCTTCGGCATTTATCAGCTTCACCTGCGCAGTGCATTCCTCCAGAATCTCCTTCGACACGCCATGTGCATCAAGGCCCGCAAGCGCGACGAACGCTATAAAGGGAGAAACAAGGATACGGAGCTTAAGATTGTTTTTCATTTGCTGCTGAAGACGTTATTGGTGATGGAGTGGATGTAGATGTCGGTTGGATGTTCGCCGCCGAAGACGGTGTGCGCCACGTTGCAGAGCCAGGCCAGACGGAATCCGCTTCGGTTTTTCGCCTTGACCCTGTAGGTGGCGCCGTATTTGTCGTGTTCCACGATATGAAGCCAGAGCTGCCACGCGTCTGGGTTCTTGACGTCGGACGAAAGCACCGTCTTCACCTCGTTTCCTCCGCCCGCCACGCTTTCAAGAAGCTTGTCTGCGCCTGCCACCATCTGATTCTGCGCCTGGGCATGCTGCGGAACGTCGGCGTACCATTTGCCCCCCTCCTTGTAGAACCGCAGTTCCTTCTTCTCGACGGTCGTGTTCACGGCCGTATTGCGCCTCGACAGCACCGGCAGCATTGCCACCGCACCTCCGGCAACCGCCGCCACAACTGCGAGAACAATAAAGACGATTATGCGCAGCCACCTTCTCTTTTTCACCGCGAACCTCTCTTTCTGATTTCCTCGAACGCTCCTATTATACAAAAATCCATCCTTGCGCACAATGTTCGTGCCTCCGAGGATTATCGTGGCATCGCCGTCGCACGTGATGCCTGCCCATTTGCAATTGGTGTAGTCGCGTCCATAGATGGTCACGTTACGAAGCGTCACCGTCGCACCGTCGAGAATCGTGACCATGCATGGATTTTCGGTCGATCAGTTAAGAGTGCCCGTGGAGATGTCGCCATCCGTGAGAGTCAGAACGTCTATGGCGACCGCAGGGTCGGAAAGGTCGATCACCTCCGCGAAAGCGCCCGTTGCGATTCCGATCGCCGCCGCGATTGCTGCAAGTAGTTTTTTCATGGCAGATTATTCCTGTTGGAGGTTAATGGAACGCTTTACTGGACCAAAAGCCTGATTGGCAATGGTCCTCCTCTTTTATGCAAAGACGATGACATTATATCAAACTCACACCGCTCTGCCCATCACAAACTGGGCTGGCGAACGACCATGCAGGTGTCTGGAGAGGCGTGGATGCCGTGACAGGCGGCGATGGCGATTCCGTAGTTCACGATCGGCACGCCCGCCTCGCGGCACCGGGAGATGCGCGCCTGAACCGCGCGGCGCGTGAGCATGCATCCGCCGCACTGCACCACGAGGGCGAAGCGCGAAAGATCGTCCGGAAACGAGTTGCCGGAGGCAAACTCGAATCGCAGGCTGCATCCCGCGTGCGCCTGCAGCCACTTCGGCAGTTTCACGGTGCCGATGTCGTTGCACTGGCGATGATGCGTGCAGCCCTCCGCAATCAGCACCAGGTCGCCGTCCTTCAGGCGCTTCATCGCCTCCGCGCCGGCGCAGTATGCGGCGAGGTCGCCCTTCGCGCGGGCGAAGACGATAGAGAAGCTCGTGAGCGGCACGTTGGGCGGCACGGCGCGCGCCACCTCGCCGAAGGCCTGTGAGTCGGTGACCACGAAACGCACGCCGCCGGAGCGATCGAGAACAGCCTTGAGCTGCGCAGGCTGGCAGACGAGCGCGGCGCATCCCGCGTCCAGAAGCTCGCGCACCACCTGCTGCTGCGGCAGGATGAGGCGGCCCTTCGGCGCAGATTCGTCTATGGGGCAGACGCACGCCACAACGTCGCCAGGCTCCACGAGGTCTGCCACGAGCGGACGCGGCGCCTCGGCGAGCTTCACGCCCGCGATCTTCGCCTTCAGCCCCTCCACCGAGTCGCCGCGCCTGTACTTCAGCACCGGCACGTTTCGCGCGCGGCATGCCGCGTCGAAGCGCATCTCCTCCGCGCTGCCGGCATCCCCGCCGGACGCCACCCACACCGCCACGTCGGTCTTCTCAAGCACCTCCAGGGAACGCCTAACCCGCTCCTCGCCAAGCGGCCCCTCGTCGTCGAGCCCAGCGGTGTCCGTTATCAGGCACGGTCCGAGCGGCAGTATCTCCATCGCCTTGGAGACAGGATCCGTGGTCGTGCCCGCAACGTCGCTCACAATCGCGATCTCCTGCCCCGTGAGCGCGTTGACGAGCGTTGACTTTCCGGCGTTGCGAAGCCCGAAGAACGCTATGTGCGTGCGGTTTCCCGACGGTGTCTCGTTGAGTTCAGCCATGACTTCACTTTATCGGCGCGCAGTTGATGTGGGAATTGATCAGGCGGCGGCGATACTCGGCCGCGCGCTGCGAGAACTCGGCGAAGTCGCGCTTCGCAGGGTCGGGATACGTCCAGAGCACCTCGGCCATCGCGAAGCCGCGCGGCCACAGCTTCCACTCCATGTCGTAGCGGTTCCATGTGTGCGACGTCCAGTTGCAGCACTGCCCGCCCACCACGTTCTTCCGCGCCTCGGGCGCCACGCCGATGTAGGGATCGAACGTATACACCTTGGCGAGCGGCAGATTGCCGCCGATGTAGATGTAGGGGTCCTCGGGAAGCCCCTGCCTGTAGTCGAAGTAGCAGTGCGACGTGGGGCAGCGCACGATCTCGTATCCCTTGTTCGCCGCGAGCGCGCCCGCGCCGTGGTTGCGCCAGCACATTCCCATCGTCGTCTCGGGAAGGAACGACGTGAAGGCGCTGCCTCTCGCGTCCTGGTTCTTGGAGTCGACGAATATCTCGTCCCAGCCGATCGTGCGGCGCCCCTTCTTCGCAAGGTATTCCACGAAGTGCCTCGTCACCCACGGCTGGATGTCCTCCACGCCCTTGAGACCCTTCTCCTTGATGAACGCCTGGCACTTGGGGCACTTCGCCCATGCGCGGCGCGGACACTCATCGCCGCCGATGTGGATCACCTCGCTCGGGAACAGCTCGCACACGTAGTCAAGCACCTTCTCCACGAAGCGGACCGCGTCCGGATTGCCCACGCACATCACCTGGCTGAGGACTCCGCGCGAGAGCGGCTGGCGTCCGTTTCTGCGGATCTCGTCTGGATCGCAGCAGAACTCAGGATACGCGCACGCCGCGCACAGAAAGTGGCCGGGGAACTCGATCTCCGGCACCACCGTGATGTGCCGGTCCTTCGCGTAGGCAAGAATCTCCTTCACGTCGTTCGCGGTGTAGTAGAACGGCCCCACCTTCTCGCCGAACGTGCGCGGCTTCTGTCCGGCGCGCGTGACCCATTCGTCGCCGTACTTGACGAGCTCAGGGAACTCCGGGATCTCCAGCGTCCACGACTGGTCGTCCGTCATGTGCCAGTGAAACACGTTGAGCTTGAACCACGACATCTGCTCGAGCGTGCGCTTCACCACTTCCTTGCCGAAGAAGTGGCGCGCGTCGTCGAAGTGGACGCCGCGCCATCTGAACTGGGGCGAATCCTTTATCTCGAGGCAGGGATACACGACGCATCTCTCCTTGGCGTCGTGGCGGCCCATGTGGAAGAGCGTCATGCGCGCGTAATACGCGCCAGCGGCGTCCGAATGGCGTATGGTCATGCCGTCCTTCGTGATCGAAAGCTCGTAGCCCTCGGGCGGGATGGAGGCCACCTTCTCGTACTTAGGCGGCTTCTTCGCCCAGTACTCTCCGCCCGTCACGGTCATCTCGCGCGGAGCGGGAATTATCGTCGCCGTGCGCGGCATCGCCGCAGACGCCGCCGTTGCAAACACCAATCCTGCCAAGGCAATTCTGCACTTCATCGTCATTTCTCCTTGTCTCAAACCCTCAAACCTTCAAACTTTCAAACCCTCAAACCTTCAAACTTTCAAACCTTCAAACCTTCAAACTTTCAAACACCGCGCGGCAGTATATGCCGGATGGACAGCACGCCGAAGGCCCCTCAAGCAGCATCTCTCCGCTTTCCACGGCGGCGCCGGGAAAGGCCTGGGCGATGACAAGCTCGGCGACGCGGCAGGATAGGCCCGGCGTGTGCGATGAGAAAAGCACGAAGAGCGGACGATCCGAAAGCACGTCCCTCACCAGTGAGATAGTCTCCTGAAGGTCGCGTTCGATCTTGTATGTCTCGCCGTTCGCGCCGCGACCAAAGGTGGGAGGATCGAAGATCACCGCGTCGTAGCGCCGGCCGCGCCTTGCCTCGCGACGCAGGAACTTGTGCGCGTCGTCGGCGATCCAGCGTATCGGGCGGTCCTGCAGACCGTTCAGCGCGGCGTTCTCGCGCGCCCACTGCACCATGCCCTTTGCCGCGTCGAGGTGACACACCTCCGCGCCGCCCTGAGCGGCGGCTAGCGTCGAACCGCCGCTGTACGCGAAGAGGTTGAGCACGCTCACGGGGCGCGCAGCCGCGGCGCTACGCACAGTCTCGCGAATCCACTTCCACTGCGCGCGCTGTTCGGGGAAAATGCCGAGGTGGCCGAAGTCGGTGCCGGCGATGCGGAAGCAGATGCCCGCGGTCTCTATGGTCCACTCCTTCGGCAGAGCGCCGCGTCCGTGCCAACGGTTTCCGGCCTCGCGGTCGAAGGAGGCAGTGGCACGGCCCCAAGCCGTCTCGTCGCGCGCACGCCACAGGGCCTGCGCGCAGGGGCGCACCACGGTGTACGGCCCGAAGCGCTCGAACTTTCGCCCGCCGCCGGCGTCTATGAGCTCGTAGTCGTCAGCCATGGTCGCCTCAGGGAGCCAGCTCCCCGCCCTTCACGCCGCCCTTGAAGTAAACCTCCTGGCCGGTGGCGTCCATCACGCTGCGCCAGAGGTCGCTGTCGAGCCGCACCTGCTGGCGCTCGATCGTGGCGAGCTTTATGGGCACGAGCGTGAACATCTCCCCAACGGTCCCCACCACGCAGTTTGTGCGCCCGCTCATCGCGGCGTGCACGGCGTTGCGCGCGAGCATGTAGCAGCGGATCGCGTCGGTGCCGCGCGCGGGAACGCTGCGGATCATGTAGCTAGGGTCGAAGTACTTCACGCTGCACGTGACGCCCTTCGCCTTGAAGTGGGCGGATATGGACTGCCTGAGGAACTCGCCGATGTCCTTCTTGAGCACGTTCCCGCTCGCGTCGCGCCCCGCGTCGCCCTCCATCAACCGCTGCCCGGCGCCTTCCGCGACGACGATCACGGTGTGAGTCTTTCCGCTCGCGAAGCGCCGCTCAAGCGCCGCGAGAAGTCCGTGCCGGCCCTCCATCTCGAAGTCCATCTCCGGCACGAGGCAGAAGTTCACCACGGGATTCGCCACGGCCGCGTAGGCTGTGATGAAGCCGGAATCGCGGCCCATGAGCTTTACGAGGCCCACGCCGTTGAACGTGCCCTTCGCCTCCACGTGGGCGCTGCGGATCACGTTCGTGGCCTCCGCCACGGCGGTCTCGAATCCGAACGAAGGGCCGACGAACTGGAGGTCGTTGTCGATCGTCTTCGGCACGCCCACCACCGAGATGGACAGCTTGCGCGCGAGGCACGTCTCGGCTATCTCCCGCGCGCAGCGCAGCGAGCCGTCGCCGCCGATGCAGAAGAGCACGTTGATGTTCATGCGCACGAGAGTGTCGACGATCTCCTCGGTGGACTGCTGCCCCCGCGAGCTGCCGAGGATCGTTCCGCCCTTCTCGTGGATTGTGTCCACGACGTCCGGATTGAGCATCATCGGCTCGTACCCGCCGCGCGGCACGAGACCGGCGTATCCGAAGCGGATGCCGTAGATCGTCTTGATTCCGTAGTCGAAGGAGAGGATCTCCACGAGGCCCTTGATCACGTTGTTCAGGCCGGGGCAGAGCCCGCCGGCCGTGAGGATGCCCACGCGCGTCCAGCTCGGGTCATGGAATATCTTCTCGTGCGGACCCGCCCGTTCGAAGCTTGGCTCGTGACCCAGCTTCTCCGAGAGTGTTTTCAAGAGCGGCACGCTCTCCGTCATGTACACCCTATCGCCCTCCGGCACGAAGGCGTGATGGCGCACCGGCGATGGGATCCCGCACTCGCCCAGCACGTCGATGTCAAACGAATACGCCGCAGGCTCCGCGGCCACCTTGTCTAGCGTTGATTGCATGTTGTCGTCTCCGTGCGAATATTATAGCACAAATCTTGTGCGCGCAGCGGCGAACCGCGAACAAGAGCCCCAAAAGCGGACAGCATCCTTAACGGCAAACGACCACATCGGCCCTGCGGGAGGCCGGCGTGACCACGAGACCCTTCAGCACGCCGTTCTCCACGCGGCCCTCGACAATCGTGTTGCGCGGAGCATGTAGCCTGAACGCGCAGTCCCATTCCTTCGGCCATGCCGGAAGAAGGAAAATCTTGTCGCCCTCGTACTGCAATAGCATGGACTGAATGATGTTCTGGATGTTGCCGCCGGCGCACTGGTCGGGACGCCAGTCGAAGTTTGGCCCCCAGTACGCGGGCCAGCGGAATCCTGCTGCGGAATTGTGGAGAACGCGGTTCACCAGATGCGCCGCCGCCTCGTCTGCCATGCCGAGATACGCCGCGAAGAGCTCCTCCTGCTTCCAGCCGTTGTATTTGCGGTCGACTCTGGCGTCGCAGGCGGCCCGGCCGAGCGCGGCGTTCGGCTTCTCGAACGAGCAGAGCCTGAACGGGAAGACGCAGTACAGCTCGGGATGCTCCTCGTTGCGCTTCTTGTCGAACCGCTCCGCCGGCGCGTACGCCGTGCGCCCGTCCCCGAGCTTGCGCACGGGCAGATCGGGAACGCGCGAGCGGATGCGCGCGAAGAGAGCGCGGTCAGCCTCGGGCAGCAGCCCCTTTGGCAGCGCGAGCAGACGCTCCGTCACGCACATGAGGCCGGCGACCTCGGGCATGGGGTTCGTGCAGTCCCACCACGTCTCCAGGGCCTGCGCCGGGTTCATGAGGTAGCGTCCCCTGGCGTCGAGCCTGTAGTGCTCGTCGAAGAAGCGCACGTACTCGCGTATCACGGGAAGCGCCTTCGCCACGAACCAGGCGTCGTCCTGCGTGTAGGCGTGGTAGTCGAGCATCATAAGCGAGAACTCGAGCTGCCCCACCCACTCGTACTTGTGCCAGCCGCCGTCCTGCAGCTTGTCCGGACGGTCCTTCCAGTCGTGCTCCACGCCGTAGACGTAAGGGAAATGGTCGCCCCACGGCATCATGCATTCGGGGAAGAAGGCGCCCCCGTGGCCGAGGTACTTCCTCACGCGCCGGACGTTGAACCCGGCAAGATCTCCGTACATTCTGAAGAGCGGCTGCATCACCTCGAAGTCGCCCGCGGCGAAGACGGGATAGTAGGGCAGGCGCGTGTTCTGCCACCAGTAGCCGTGACCCCAGCGGCGGTAGTCTGGATCGCCGTTCTCGGAGGTGGTGAAGATGGAGCCGTTGAAGCGTATTGGCAGCGCGCCCGTGCCGGCGCAGGCGGTGGTGTAGCGCTGCGCGGCCCACGCGCGCGTCACGGCGGCGCACGTCGCCGGCGCGGCGATGGACGCGTCGGCAAGATCGGCCGTATGGAACTTTCCGTCAAGGTACATCTTCACCTTGCCGTCGGGGGATACGCGCACCGCCACGGACACGTCGCGCCCGGCCGGCACCGTCGACGGATGGTAGACGGCCTTTTGGGCGACGAGCAGACGAAGCCGGCCGCCGAGGATGTCCACGAGCGACCCGTCGGTGCCGCCCGGCGTGATGTTGTCGATTATGCGCTGGTTGCGCCGCACGTCCTTCGCGTTGAACGTCGCGACGAGGGCGAGCCCGTCCTTGTCGATGCGCGAGGCGGGGTCCACCTTGAGCGAGCCCATGAACTTCGTTCCGCCTTTGCTGTCGCACCCGTGCGAAACGGGCAACTTGGCGTTGTAGGGGAAGGCGAAACGGACGCGAGGAGAACTGCCGGACGCAGGCGTGACCGCGATGTGGCTGCGGTTCCAGAACGCGCGCCAGGCCGCTTCGTGTGCAGCGCGGCGCGCGGCCTCGCCCGCGACGCTCCAGCCTTTCGCCTCGATGAGCGCCTCCGTGCGGCGGCGCCATTCGGCGGCGGTGGAGCACGGCTGGAAGCGGGTGACCGCGGAGATGAAGAGCGTGCGCGCGCCCTCGCACACTCTGCGCGTGAGGCCGCCGAAAGCCACGTTGGAGAGCACGTCCGGCTTGCCGAGGCCCTCGGTCGCCTGCCACTTCTCGTACAGCCTCATCATCTCGGCGACCGTCTCGTTGCGGTTCACGTGGCACCAGCCGCCGGGCACCAGGACGTCGGCGGCCACCGTGAACTTCAGCGGCTTTCCGTCCGCTCCATTGATGCGGCTGAACTGGTTGCCGAGCTCGATCCATTCGCAGCCCATCGTCTTCGAGCCGCCCGGGTACAGCCGCCAGTTGACCACCTTAGCTTCGGCGGCAGGCGCGCCGGTGACGTCGCAAACGGCAAACGGCTCGTCGCCGTGCTGCACACGGTAGTGCACCGACACCGCGTTGCCGCCGCTGCGCCACGAAGCGTTGAATTCGCCGTTCGCGAGCGACAGCTCCTGATGGAACGTCCCCTCGTCAATCTTCATGCCGGTGACGTAGTCTATCGCGCCCGCCTTGACGTGGCGGGCGGCCTCGTTCCACGTGTCGGAGCGTTGCAGAACGGTGTGCAGCGTTCCGTCCGCTGAAACCCACGCGAGCGCGCCAAGTTCGCCGTTTCCGAGGATCATCGCGCCTCGGTCGTTCTCGGCGGGCGTGTCGAAGACGATTGGCTTGGGCGTCTCAACCGCTGCAAGCGCGCAGCACGCAAACGCCATGGCGACCATGCAAAACCGCCGACCTGTGATCTCAATTGTATTGTTCATTACAGTGTATCCTCCATGCTGCCTGAATTGAAGTCATTATAGCACAGACGCCCCCTTCTCGCCATATTTTTCGGGAGCCATTCGCAATGGGCATTGCGGAAAACGCCGGCTCGCATCTTGTGCCGCGCTAAAGTGTGGTATAATAGCGCCATGAAAACGACAGTGATATCCGTTCTTGGAACGCAGAAGGACGCGCATGGCGGAACTGGTCCGGCGCGCTGGGACACCTGGCGCCCCACGATCGGGCTCGTGCAGCAGGAAGACCTCCCCATCGACGAACTGCACCTGATCTTCAACAAGGAGCACACCGCCCTCGCCGAACGCATCAAGGCCGACATACACAGCGTCTCGCCAGACACCGACGTGGTCTTCGACGTGATCCAGCTTGCCGACCCGTGGGACTTCGAGGAAGTCTACGAGAAGTTCTACGACTACGCACGCCGCCCCTGCTTCCACAGCGAGCATACAAAGTACTACGTCCACATGTCTACCGGCTCGCACGTGGAGCAGATATGCCTCTTCCTGCTCGCCGAGTCGCGCCATCTCCCGGCCAAGCTGATCCAGACTACCCCCAAGGAGGGGCACGTGCGACACTCCAAGGACCCCAAAGGCACGCACAACGTCATCGACCTCGACCTCTCGCGCTACGACAAGCTCGCCAAGCGCTTCGAGAACGAGCGGCAGGACGACCTCTCCTTCCTCAAGCAGGGAATCGACACAAACAACGCCGCCTTCAACAAGCTCATCGAGACGATCGAGCGCGTGGCGGTGCGCTCGGCCGACCCCATACTCCTCACCGGCCCCACAGGCGCCGGCAAGAGCCAGCTCGCAAAGCAGATCTACCTTCTGAAGAAGCAGTCCAACAAGATCAATGGCAAGTTCGTGGCCGTCAACTGCGCCACCCTCGGCGGCGACCTCGCGAAGTCGGCGCTATTCGGCCACCGCAAGGGATCCTTCTCGGGCGCAGGCGCAGACCATGACGGCTTCCTCAAGGAGGCCGACGGCGGCATAGTGTTCCTCGACGAAATCGGCGAGCTGCCACTCGAAGCCCAGGCCATGCTGCTCAAGGCCATCGAGGAGAAAACGTTCCGCCCGCTCGGCGCTTCCAGAGACGAACACAGCGACTTCCAGCTGATATGCGGCACGAACCGCGACCTCGGCGACGCCGCGAAGTTCCGCCCGGACCTCCTTTCGCGCATCAACCTCTGGAGCTTCCGCCTGCCCGGCCTCGCCGACAGGCGCGAGGACATCGAGCCGAATCTCGACTACGAGCTTTCGCGCTTCGGAGAGAAGACCCACAAGCACTTCTCGTTCAGCAAAGAGGCCCGCGCCCGCTTTCTCGCCTTCGCCCTCGATCCCGCCAACCGCTGGGACGGAAACTTCCGCGACCTGAACGCGATGGTCGTGCGGATGTGCACTCTTTCGGAGGGCGGACGCATCACCGAAGACCTCGTGGAGGAGGAGATAGCGCGCTGCCGCGATGCCGCCGCCATCCACTCCCGCGCGACAGCGCCGCAGGCCGTGGACCTCGCCGCGCTTCTCGGGCCGGACTACGCCGAGCGCTTCGACGACTTCGACCTCGTGCAGCTCGCGCACGTTGTGGAGGTGTGCCGCGGCTCGGAGTCGATGGCCGCCGCAGCGCGGAAGCTGTTCTCGGTGTCGATCAAGGCCAAGCAGTCCTCAAACAACACCGACCGCCTCTCGAAATACCTCGCGAAGTTCAAGCTCCACTTCAAGTCGCTTTAGGTGCTGCCCGTCAATCCTCCACGACAACGCGGAAGCCCACGTCGAACGGACGCATCCACTCGGGATAGCGCCAGCGCCATGCGCTCGACGACACCACGGGACGCCTGTACCACGAGCCGCCGCGCACCACCTTCAGGTCGCGCGGCGCCGCGTTCTCGCTGTACGGATACGAATGCCACGAGCTCGACGTCCACTCCGCCGCGTTTCCGTGCATGTCGTAGAGTCCCCATGCGTTCGGCGCATAGCTGCCCACCTTGGCGAGATGCAGCACATGGTCGTTGAACCTGCGGTCGCGCAGCTCGTAGTCCCATATTCCCGGTGGCCGGCGCCTCGGATTCGGGTCGCTGCCGCGCGCGAACGGCTGCGGGTTAACGCCAACCACGGCAAGCTCGATGAACATGTAGTCGGCCAAGTTCTCGTGCGTGGAGAAGTCATCGTCCTTCGTGCCGTAGTTGAACTCGGTGTCGGTTCCCGCGCGGCACGCCCACTCCCATTCGGCCTCGGTGGGCAGGCGCACCTTCCTGCCGAGCTTCTTCGAGAGCCATTCGCAGTAGCGCTGCGCCATCTCCCAGCTTACGCGCACGGCAGGGAACTTCTCGTGGCCGGGCTGGGCGAAGTCTGGATCCTCGTCGCCCATGTAGTAGCCGCGCTTCACCTGGTCCTTGTAGTGCATGTCATAGACGCCATTGTCGAACTTCGGGTCCATCAGGCGGAACTGCGCCTGCGTGATCTCCTTCGTGGCCATCCAGAAGCCCTTCTTGATCTCCACCCTGCCAACGGGACGCTCCGCCGCCGTCAGCTCGTCCGAGCCCATTGCGAATGCGCCCGCGGGGATGTATGCGCACTCGATGCTCTCGTCGCCTCCGAGCGAGAACTTGCGCGGCGCTCTTCCTCCCTGCATAGCCTTGGCGCGCTCGGCGTCGAAGGGCCAGCCAGCAATCGGCGCGCTCGGCGATCGCGCCCTGCCGGGCCGCGGCACCACGAACTTCTCCGTGCCTGGCACGTACGGATTCACGATCTCCTCGGGATCGTACTTGTCGCCGGCCCACTTCTCCGCCATCTCCTTGCGGCGGGCCAGGTTCCTCTGCGCGCGCGCGTTCCTTCCGCCCGTCTCCTCGTTCCAGGTGCCCCAGAAGGGAACGTTGAGGTCCATCCACGTCACAAGCCTATCCCACTCCTCTGCGGTGAGCTTCACGCCGTGGTGCCCCTTCGCGAGCCTCTGGTAGAGCTCCGACGTGGAGACGTGGAACTCAAGCGGCGTGAGCAGATGGTAGTCGCCTTCCGGACCGTTCCGGCGCACGTAGGGCATCAGGTTCACGTACGACTTCGAGTAGTGCCCGCTCATCGCGCTGCCGTCGAAGTCCGGAAGCGGAGCCCCCATGCGCGTCTTGGCCTTGCTCGACGCATTGTGGCAGCCTACGCACTTTCTGTCGAGAACGGGCTGGACCTCGCGGACGAACGCGTAGTTGCGGCGCGGGCCGTACCAGGGCCTGGGCGTCTGCGGCTTCTTGCGCGAGGCCACGGACATCGCGGCAGGCGGCGCCTCGTTCTGGTTCTCGTGGCAGCCCGTGCACGAGATCACCTCGCCCGGCACGCCCACGAACCAGGAGCGCATCTCCTGCAGCTTGCATCCGCGCTCGTCGAGAGGCTGGATGGCGAACGGAGTGTTCGCGGGAACTGTGAAGATGGCGCTGCCGTCCTTCTCGAGATCGACCTCGCCGAGGATGTTGCGCGCGTCCCACGGACCCTCGAAGCCGATGTTGTAGTGCCCGCCCACGTTGCGCGGCGAGTAGCTGTAGGAGAAGAGGCGCAGCTTCTTCGCGACGCCCTTCGGAACGCCCTTCAGGCCTTCGCCGAAGTTGACGTTCTGCAGATAGACGGTGCAGGTGTCCACCTTGTCGTTGCGCCTGTCGATGGACATCCTCGGGCGCTCGCGCTTCTTGACCGGCAGCGGCTCCATGCAGTTCCATTCCGAGAATGCGCACACGGGCACGATGTTGTCGTAGATGTCGGCAAACGCCACTATGAACGGATCGCCGTTGCCCTTGTGAACGGACACCAGGAACAGTTCGTCCGAAAGCGGGTACGGATGGAGGAAGCGCGGGCTCGAGCCGTTGACGAGCATGTCGCGCGCCTTGTTCGCGACTGGCTTGCCCCAGCCAGGAATGCGCTGCATCACGCCGGCCGTCTCGTTGCGGCCCTTCATCACGTCGAAGAGCACGAGCTCTCCCTCGCGCGCGACGCCGTGGTGGCCCGAGACGACGCCGCAGAACTTCGTGACGGATCCCGGCAGCGGCCGCGCGTAGAAGAGCGAGTTAGGCCAGTAGGAATTCGAGCCGTAGAACGCCTTCTGGTCGGAGCCGTCCATGTTCATCGTCATCATCACGCGCGAGAAGTAGTGGGCGCTGTCGGTGTACTCCCACCTGAGGTAGAGTACGCGGCCGTTGTTCATCACCACGGGGCACCAGCTGTTGTCCTGGTCGAACACGAGGCGCTTCACCGAGCCGTCCTTCTCGAGAAGATGCGTGTTGCCCACGTAGTCGGAGCCGCTCACGCAGGGAACGCCGTGGAACCCGCTTGTTGAGACGAAGAGCATGCGCCCGTCGGGAAGGTAGCAGGGATCGTAGCAGTCGATGTCGTCAAGGCCGGCAGGCGACTTGAGCGTCTTCGTGAGTGGCCTGTCGAGCGGCGTCTCGATGACGCACCATCTCTTTTCGCTGTCGAGTCCGCCGGAGTAGGCGATCTTCTCGGCGTCGAAGTCGAGGTCGACGTCGCCGAGGAAGTAGTTGGACGCGGCGATCGTGCGCCCACGCTCGCCGGAGCTGCGGCGGATGGGCATCGAGACAATGGAGTTGATGTAGCCCTGCAGCGGCACGGACGAATTGCCCTGCCAGTTGTGCGGCAGGCCGGAGTGCGACCTCCTGCTGCGCTTCACCATCAGGAAATGGGTGAAGTCCACGCCGGGATGACGCAGATACACGTCCTCCTGCAGCTTCATCAGCGCGGCGGCTGCCTTGAGCCGCGCGTCGTCGTCCTTAGCGCCCTCCACGCACGCCTTCACCTCCGCGAGCTTCGCGAGAAGCGCGTCGGGCGAGCCGTACACATTCGGATATTTCGCGGCGTAGGCGCGGATTGCGCGCTCCATTGCCTCGGCGTTGAACCATTTCAGCGTGCCAAGCGCGAACAGCTTCGACTCGTCGGCGCCTGGCGGCAGCTTCGGCGCGCCCCTTTTGAGCGCGGACTTCGAGAACTGCCGGCTCGAGATGTGCTCCATGATCTCGTCGGCCGAGGCGGGGAAGTCCTCCAGCAGCCTGTCGACGATCGGCATAAGCGAACTGTAGTTGCGCAGCTTTGCTGCGGTGGCCACGGCGGAATCCACCCACGTAGCGCGCTTCTCGTATGCGGCGCGGATCTGGGCGGGAGTGGCGGGCGGGGGTGGCACTTCCGGAACCTCCTCGCCGACGAACTCCGCACAGGCGTCCTTCGCGAAATCCATCTCTAGAACGAGCGGCCCCGCATCTGCGAACGTCCTGCCGCGCACTACCTTGCGCTTCTCGTCCATAAGCAGCACCTCCACGCCGTCGGAACGATGGCTGTACCCCACGCGGTTGTGCAGCACTATCTTCTCGACGTTGAAGCTCTCCGTGAGGTCAACCTCCCACCACTGCGGGCTGTGCTTGCGCCTTTCGTCGGTATGCGTTATGGAGCCGTTGCCCCATTCAGGATCGGCGTTTCCGTCCACAGCCCGCGACGGCACGCCGCCGTAGCCCACAGAGCTCTGCACGGCGGGCTTGCCCTTGGCCACATTGCGCCCGCCGGAGAACACCTCGAGCTCGGCGATCGAGAGAATCGCCGGATCGCTCTCAAGGCGTATACGTACATATCGTCCATTTGTCGGCGCAGCCATCGTCACTCCAACGACAATGCATGCGCAGACCGTAAAGATCGTTGCTTTGATTTTATGCATAACGTTTATAGTATATCAGATTTCAGCAAATCATGCAAAGCAGCAACTATCTTCGTTTGAAGTTTTGAAGGTTGAAGGCGTGAAAGTGCGAGAGGAACGTCATTTGCCGTTCTTCGGCTTGCGCGTCATGAGCTCGTCGATGACGCGGGCGACTTCGGCCTTGGACATGCGCTCGGTGATGCGGATGTGCGGACCATTCTCGGCGTCGGGCGCCCATTCGTCTGCGCCCTTGTCGCCGACCATGCGGTATTTGCCGCGCTCCGCGTTGAAGTACGGCTCTATGCCGCGCACGGCGGCCAGCACGGCCGTCTCGTCCCACGCGGAGCGTCCGCCCATGCCGAAGCCTCTCCTGAGCCACTTGTGGGAGTCTTTGCGCACTTCGTCGCGCGAGGGGATGTTGCCGGCGAAGACGTCCTTCACGGGGCTGCGCTCCACGTCCATCTCCGCCACAGCGCGGCCGGCGAAGCAGTCGTGCCCGTACTGCCAATCGGAGAACACGACGGGCGTGGGCCAGTTCTCGAACGCGATGCGCGAGGATTCGTGGTCCCACATCGAATTGTACTCCTTGCCGTCGGGATACCGGCAGGCCATCGCCACCCACTTCTTCACCTTCCTGGCGACGAGCGCCTTGCCGTCAAGAGGAGAGATTGCGTCGGGCTTCGTCTCGAGAAGACGGCGCATGTTGGTGATGAAGCCGACGGAGCAGATGACAACGCTGCCGTCCGGCTGGGCGGCGAGAACGCGGCGGTAGACTTCGTTCGCGTCAGGCGCGTCGTCGGAGTCGGCATAGCGGTACCAGCCGGGATAGTCCGCAAGCAGCTTGCGGTACTTGTAGTGCCCGCCGTCCCCGCCCCCCTTCTCGCCGAGCGGCGCCTTTGGATCGACCTTCGCCTTTGCGCCGGGGTGCGCGCCCATCACGCCCATGCCCTTCGGCGAGCCCACGGGAAGATCGCCGCGCCCGTAGTAGTGGTTGATCACCTCGACCGCGCCCACCGAGGCGTTGCCGCGTGTGGAGCTAATCGTGGCGAGGATTTCGCACTCCCCCGCGTCAGCAAGCGCGTGGAGGCACGCAAGCGCGCCCACGTCGTCGAAATCCGTGAGCATGTCCGTGTCGAAGATGATCTTGACAGGTTTCTGGTTTCGAGTTTCTGATTTCGCGCCTCCATACGCCGCACAGGCGAACATAGCCGAAGCACACGCCAAAAGAACTGCTGCCTTTTTCATTCCGATCTTCCTTTCTTTGATTTGCTTTCGCATCTGGAGTTTTGCACCTGCCAAACTCCGTTCTCAGTGAACATCCTCACGAACCAC
Organism: Kiritimatiellia bacterium; assembly: GCA_017563185.1. Taxonomy (GTDB): domain Bacteria; phylum Verrucomicrobiota; class Kiritimatiellia; order RFP12; family UBA1067; genus RUG572. The sequence goes on from JAFXIL010000061.1 coordinate 30,030, forward strand.
TAGCCACGAGCCACGAATCATTGCCCGGCCGCCACGAGAAGCGCGAGGCCGGCGAGGAACAGAACGATCATCGCGAAATTGAGAACACCTGACTTCTTCGGCGCGCCCTTGAACTCGCGCCACACGAGGATTCCCCACAGGGCCGAGACGAGCGTAGCGCCCTGGCCGAGCGCGTATGAAATTGCCGGACCTGCCGCGCCTCCGGACACGAACGAGAGGAGCGTGCCCATTCCCCAGATACAGCCGCCAAGCACGCCTACCAAGTGCGTCGAAATCGACCCGCCAAAGTAACGCTTCGCACCGTCGAGGATCGGCTCGCCCTGCACCGGCTTGCGCATCGCCACCGTGTTGAAGACGAAGTTCGAGACGAAAATGCCGATGGCGAAGAGGAAGAACCCCGTGTAGGGGGTCATCATGCCGGCTTCTGGCGCGGCCTTGGTGAACGTGAGATCGATCACCTTGTTGACGAGCGGCGAGAACCACATCATGAGAAGTCCCGCGAGGAGCGCAAGCACGAGCCCCTTCTTCGCGGCGAACCGATCCCCGCCGTCGCCATGCTTGGCCTTGAAGGCCAGCGCGTTGCAGACGATTGACGACACGATCAGCACGAGCCCCACGGCGATCAGCGCAATGCTTCCCTGCTTCTTCACGGCGTAGTTGAGAATCGTCCCGCCCACGAGCGCCAAGCCGACTCCGACCGGAAACGCCACCGACATACCAGCCACGGCGATGGCCGCGGCAAGGAGGATGTTGGACAAGTTGAACACGATTCCAGAGGCAAACGGCCAGAGCCACGATGCCCCGAACGACGACTTCAAGTTCGCCAAGAATCCCCATTGCGCGTTTTCACCACACGAGCCCATCGTGAACCCCATGACGAGCGAGAACGCGAGTATGCCTACCACGTAGTCCCAATAGAAGAGTTCATAACGCCAGGTCTTGCCCGCAAGCTTCTGGGTGTTGCCCCAGCTGCCCCAGCAGAGCATCGTTACAACGCAGAGAGCAACGGCGAGTGTGTAATTACTGCAGTAGTACATGGCTTTTCCTGTTAGGTGGTTGGGTGGTTAGGTGGTTGGGTGGTTAGGTGGTTGGGTGGTTAGTGGAGTTCGCGGCGGTAGGGGATAGAGGACTGCGCGCCGCGGCGCGTCACCGAGATTGCGGACGCCTTCTGCGCGAAGGCTATTGCATCCGCCACGGACTGCCCTTCGGCGAGCGCCACCGTGAACGCGCCGTTGAAGGTGTCGCCTGCCGCAACGCAGTCAATGGCCTTGACCTTCTTCGCCGGGAACATCTTTCCGCAGTCGCCGCAGAAACATCCACTCGCCCCCATCGTGATGATCACATGGCCGACGCCACGCTTCTTCAACGCCGCTGACGCCTTCGCAGCGCTCGCCGTGTCGGTCACCTTCACGCCGGTTAGTATCTCCGCCTCCGTCTCGTTCGGCGTAATCCAGTCGACGAGGCCGTAGAGCGCCTTGGGCAGCTTGCGCGCCGGAGCTGGGTTGAGGATCACCGTCACGCCGGCATCGTGCGCAGTCTTTGCCGCCCACGTGACAGTCTCGATCGGAGTCTCGAGCTGGAGAAGAAGCGCGGCGGCGTTCTCTATCTCCGCCTTGAACGGCGCCACGTCGGCGGGCGAGAGAGTCCCGTTGGCGCCGAGCGCGACGGAAATCACGTTCTGGCCCTTGGCGTCAACGAGGATAAGGGCCGTGCCGGACGGTTCATTTTTGTCGACGACGAGCCGCGCCGCGATGCCGTCCTTCTTGAGGCGCGCGGCGGTGTCGCGTCCGAACACGTCGTCGCCGACCTTCGCGATGAAGATGCATGCGCCCTTCTTCGCGGCGAGCCGCGCCACCGCAACGGCCTGGTTCGCGCCCTTGCCGCCGGGGTTCATCATGAAACGCCCGCCGCTCACGGTCTCGCCCGGAACGGGGATGCGTTTGTTGGCGATCACCATGTCGGTGTTCGTGGAACCCAAAACTACAATCTTTTTCATAGCGTGAATATCATACCATTTTCAGAATGGTAAAATCAACACAGCAAAGTGATTATGCACAGAAAGCTGCTTTTGCAGGTTTGGGAAAACCCGCCGCATCGAAGCGCTCCTTGCGCGCAGAATCTTGACGCCGCACACCCAGAACGTGAAGTGATACCATTTTCTCGTGATTAAGTCAATGTATCCGCATGATGTGTCGATTTTTGTGCCTAATCTATCTTTGAAACGCAGATTAGGCACCAAAATCTAATCTCAAACCCAAACCCCGGTCTCGCCCCACGCGCCCGGCAGTTTTTCCGCAACTCCTGCGGGGACTGTCCCCTCAATCCCTTTTCACCCAGTACATGATGCCGAGGGGGAAGTTCTTGGAGACGGTGTCGATGACGGCGTTGCGCTTCGCGTCGTCGTAGATGTAGTTGCGCTGGTACTTCGGGCGGATGTTCAGGCGGCCGGAGTAGCCGTAGATGCCCTCCTCGCGGTCGGAGTCGTCAACATAGCCCGTCACAACCTCCCGCACCGTCACCTTGAGCGGAGTGATGTTCATTTTCTGGCTTGGTCTTGATTGTCAAAGTGTATTGTTTGCACGTCGGCTTGTCATACGGGTTGTCCACAAAGCTCCGTATCGGGCTGGAAATTCTTGACCTTTTCAAACAGGGTGTCAAGCGTCTCGCCTTCAAAAAGATTCTTCTGCCAGTCGGTGTAGTCAAAGGCAGCGTTCGTGACTAAGCTTATGAAACGTTCCGCGTCAACCGGGCCTACGGAATTCATCAGCACGTTCATGCACTTTACGGACAGTTCATTGTCTGTTGTCTGGTTCATCCTGCCTCCATTATGAAACTCGACGCTTGGGATCAGGATTGAATGAAATCTCATAGTCAAGAATCTTCGACCAGACGAAATCAACCTTGCGCATGTACATCATCAACTGCACCGTAAGCTTCGCGAGAGCTTCGAGTTTAATACGCATCTGCCGCCAGTCGTCAAACGGGCGGTTATAGCAGCAGTTGTCGAGGTACACTCTCATCGTGTCAGTCTTTCTGTACGGTGGATATTATACTAAAATTTCCCCTGCGTTTTCAAGGACACCGCGAAAAATGTTTCACGTAGAGCACGCCTCTCTCCTTGTTTTGTAATTTCTGTAATCTTTCATCTGCACTTGCGTTTTTTCATGAGGCCTGTTATAATGCGCGCCCATGAAGAAAATGCGTAACGTGCTGCTGCTCCTCACGCCGTCCACCCCCCCCGGCGGCTCGAGGGCATTGCGCTTTTTGCCAGGAGCAGGTCGTGGCACCTCACGATCGCCGACAACTGGAACGCACTCTCTCGCTGGCTAATCCCTGCGAGGGACTGTCCCCGCGAATATCCCTTAGCAGGTCTGAGCAAAAGACGCGTCGTCATTTAATAAAGATGACGCAAGACTGAGGCTCGTAGAAGAGACCGTCCGATTTCGAGATCATCATGCCATTGCGGTCGCCCGCAAGACGGAAGCGGATCTTGGCAGTCGGGCGTTCAGACCAGGAAAGAATCTTATCGCCCTTGTTCAAATCGAGATCGCCCACATCGATTAAGACTCTCTTCCCCTCGGAGAAGGTCAGCCAATTGTGCCCGTCGGTGTCATAGGGCAGTTCGCGTTCCTTGAGGTCTATCACCGCCGTGCCGGGGAATCCGGCGAGCGACGTTGCCATCTCGCCGTCACGCAGGAGGAGCGTACCGGTAAACGTGTGGATTGAATTGACGGAGGCTGTGCCACCCGTGAGAATGATTGTGCCAGTGAAGTCAGACAAGCTGCCCAGAAGGCTCGGCGTGCCGCCGGCGAGCTCGAACACGCCCGTGCCGTGAGCGTGGCTGTTCGCATTGAAATGGAAGTTGCCACCGCTCGTCAAAATCGTGCCGTTGTTCTCCACGCGGCAGGGGTTGTCAGTGCCGTTGCGGTTGCCGAGCCAGAATTCGCCGGCCATGTGGTTGACCGTTCCATCGTTCACGAAGAGTCCGCTTGTGGCAACGAACTGATACGGCGTGCTGCTTCCGGACGTCAGATTGATGTTCATCGTCGCGCCCGTCTTGTTGGTGATCGCGCCTGAGTACCAAGGAGCCATGGTCAGGAAATCGCAAGTGCATCCGCTTTCGACCGTTATGGGTCCATTGATGGAGTACCAGTAATTGTCGCTTCTAACCACGCCGCCGCCCTCGCGCACTATGATGGGCATCGAGAACTGCTGTGTCTTGTTCTTGTCCGAATAGCTAGCCAATATACCGCCGCGCTCTAGGAAGATCGTTCCCGTTATGCCCATCACGCACCCGGAGCAGGGCTGGAACATGCCGCCGTCCGCCACCACGACATCCTTGCAGTTCAGATACGCCGTTCCGCCGCAGAGCGCGATGCAGCCCAGATTCTTGATCGTGAGGGTATGGCCCGCGCCGTCGATGCCGTAGCCGTTCCCGCGGAAGTCGATGCGCGAAGTGCCGCCGATCGTCGCGTCACCCGTCATGACGACGTGTTCAAGATGATACCCCCATTGGCTCCCGGTGGCGTTGTTGACGATCGCGCCAGAGCCGTCCGGACCTTCGCCTTCGATGCGGAACGCCTTTCTGCGGACGGGCGAACTGCCGCCGCCCTTACTGTAGTTGATGTCAAACTGGCCCGTACCGTTCACGGTGATCGTACCGCCCGCGCCGAACACGTCGGCCGTCGTCACGCCGAGCTTGAAGGTGCCGCCGGAGATGGTGATCGGAACGTCGGCGGCGAGCACGCCGCCGCTCCACGTGAACATGCCCTCGCCATCTACGGCGAGCGAGAAGTTTCCGGCGATCGAGAAGTCCGCCGTCTTTACAAAGTTCGTTCCCGCGCCAAGCGTGAAGCGCACCTCGCCGCGATGCGACGGGTCTGTGGAGGCATCGCTGATTGGAAATGCGGTTTCGCTGCCGGGTGCGCCATGTATGACAAGGCGGTGTCCATTGAGGCTTATCGGCCCCGCCTGCTCGCTTGAGACGAACGTCTCCCAGCCGCCGAGCGGCACGTCCGCGCCAAGCGTGACGATCGTCTCGTAGTTTGGAACGCCGTTTTCCACCACCTCGTTCGCGCTGTTCACGCACGTCCAGTTGCGTGCGTCGCCGTATTCGCCGTTCCCGGCCGCGCCGGTCCACGTGGCATAGATGGCGTCGGTGTCGCTGACGCCGTAGTAGAGGCCGATCGGCGTGGAGACGAGCTCTATGCCGCTCTGCGCCGTCTCTTCGTCGAGCGTGAAGACGAGAGAGGGCACCGTCTTCCAGCTGAGCAGCTTGTCGCCCTTCGAAAGATTGCGGCCCTTGAGGTTGATCGTCACGGGCTTGTTCTCGGGAAGCGTCGTCCAGCCGCTTCCATCAAGCCTGAAAGACGTATCCCTTCCCGAAAGATCGAACACCACGGGGCACACCACGCTACCGAGGCTGGTTGCGACCGTGCCGCCGGCCATAACGAGCGTGCCTGTAAAATCGGAAAGGAAGGCAAACGACGCCGTTCCGCCAGAGACGCGGATCGTGCCCGTGAAGTCCGAGAGGTCGCCTTCCATCCTGGCCGTGCTGCCGGCGAGGTCGAAGACGCCTGCGCCGTGCGCGCTGTTCTCCGACCTGAAGTAGAAGTTCCCGCCCGTCGTGCGGAACACGCCGTTGTTCTCCACGCGGCAGGGATGCGTCTGATCGTCTCTGCTGCCAAAATAGAAGTTCTTCGCCGTGTGGACTACCGTGCCGTCGTTCCTGAAGATACCGCCGACCGCGAAGAAGTCGCCGCCGATGTTGATCGTGGCGTCCGTCTCGTTGGTTATGGCGGCGTACCACGGGCCGTCCGTGGGGCAGTCAAGCGTGCAGCCGTCATTCACCGTGATGGGCGCGGAGATTCTATACCAATATGAGGACGAGAGGATTTTCCCTCCGCCCTCGCCGACGGTGACCGGGAAATAGAGCGTCTGGGTGTTCCCGTTGGCCCAGCTCGAGAGGATGCCGCCGTTCTTCAGGACGGCGCCGCCCGTGATGTCCATTATGCCGCCGTTGTTGCACGGCTCCAGCGAGCCGCCGTCCGTGATGACGACGTCTTTGCACTTGAGATAGGACTCGCCTTCGCAGAACGCAATCTTGCAGCCCTTCACGGTCAGCGTCTTGTCCGTGCCGTAGAGGCCGACAACATTTCCTCCCCTGCTCCTGAAGTCGATACGGGAGATGCCTCCGATGGTCGCGTCGCCTGTCATCATGACTGTGGAGAAATGCTGGGCCGAGCCGCCGATCGTTGCGTTGTTCACGATGGCTCCCGAACCATCAGGGCCTTCACCCTCGATGTAGAACTCTCTGGCGTAAGAAGGCGCCATCCAGTCGCCCCAGCCGAAGTGGATGTCATACTGGCCCTTGTCTTTGATGGTGAAAGTGCCGGCGGTGCCAAAGACATTCATCGGCCAGGTGTCGAGGCGGAAGAGTCCGTTCGTGACGAGAATAGGCGACTCTTCTGCCACGGTGCCGCCGCGCCACGCGAGCGTACCGGGGCCGTCCTTGACGAGCGTAGCGCCGCCCGTCACGCACCAACCGGGGTTGGGAAGCGTCTCCCCGTCCGGCACGGTCACGCACACAGTGCCGGGCGATTCCGTCTCGTCGGTGAACTCAGGCGCGTCGCCGTTGCCGCCGGGGCGGACGTAGCCGATCTTGAGCGTATGGCCGTCGAGATGGACTTTCACGCCGGCGGAGATTGCGACTGTCTGGGCGGACCAGTCTTCGTCGCCCGTCAGATGGTAGTCCATGGAGACCACGCGGTCGGCCGCAGGAAGGAGTTCTAGCGAGCAGGAGCCGATGATCATGGTGCGATCGACGTTGGCCTCCTCTTCGCTCTCGGCGATGCCGTAGAGCTGGAACGTGTATGATTTTCCAGCTTCGAGCGGCACGTAGCGCATGACGTTGCGGTAGCGGCAGTCGTCCGTGAGCGCCACCAGCTCTTCGAGCTCGTTAGTGACGACGCCGCAGATCACGGAGATGCCGATGCGCGAGCCATCCCGATGGTAGTCATGGCGCGTGGCATACTGGCAGGTGAAGGCGTAGAGACCTGTCGTCTCAGGCGTCACGGTCTGCGCGAGCCAAGATGCGCCAGTCGCATAGTCCTTCGCCATCTGGATGAATGCGCGGTAGTTGTCCTTGTCCGAGTCCGGCAGAACGGGGCGCCATGTGGTGTCGTTACTGGCCGCGATGCCGGCCTGGCCGTAGCCCGTCCAGTTCTCCAGCAAGATCTGGCCCTTCTCGAAGTAGCCCCACTTGCCGCTGTTGCTGTTCTCGGCGATGGTTGCGCTCTCAAAGTCTGGATTGAGGAAAAGATTCGGATATCCAAACGGCCCAGTGCCCTCGGCGTTAGCCGACATGGCAACGAACACCGCAACTGCAAAAGCAACTGTAGAGAGGAATCTTGGCGTTGTACCCCCTCTGACAATTCCATCGGTCATGATCCTCATGCTCTTCTCCTTTTGAGTGATGACGCAAAAAGCATACCACAAATCACAGCGGAATTGTTGAACATTCCTCAATCTGCCGAAGAAACCTGCATTGGCAGGTTTTTCTCGTTGGAGGCGATTTCGCCACCACGACAATATCCTGAAATGATATACTAGTATCGTGATTGAACGTAGCGCAAAATACCTTGCCGTGGCGGACACGCTGAAGCGCGAGATCCTGAACGGCAAATACGAATCGCACGAACGTTTCCCGAGCGAGGAGACGCTTGCGCGCAGGTTCGGCGCAAGCCGCCCCACCGTTGAGCGCGCGCTCAGGGAACTGAAGCGCGAGGGCCTGCTGGAGTCACGCAGCGGTTCCGGATCGTACCTCACCTTCGCCGCGCGCAACGCGGCCGGCGCACTCGGCGTGATTGCCCCCGACTACCACAAGATCGACTTCTTCACGGACCTATGCGACGGCATCGCGTCCGCCGCGCGCGCCGCCGGATACGACACCCTCCTCGGCGACGTCTCCGCCCCGGAGGCGCGCGACCGAGGGCGCTGGGCGCTCGACATCGCAAACGCCTACGCCTCGCGGCGCACGGCAGGCGTATTGCTGGAACCTGTGGACCTCATTCCCGGCTCGCACGAGGCGACGAAGAACGTGCTGGACGTGCTTGCGGCGAAAAACATCCCCGTCGTCCTCATCGACCGCGACTACCTGCCGCCGCCGGCGAGAAGTCCGTACGACCTCGTGGGCATCGACAACATGCAGGCCGGCTACCGGCTCGCAAAGCACCTGATCGATGCGGGCGCGCGCAACATCCGCTTCCTCACCCAGCCCAACTACGCCAGCACCATCCGCGCGCGAATCCAGGGCGTGGCGCAGGCCGCGATCGACGCAGGACTCGTCTGGACGAATGACTTCATCGTGGAGACTTCTCCCGGCGACATCGCCGCATTCAGGCGGCTGATGCGCGGCAAGAGCCGTCCGGACGCCTTTGTCTGCCGCAACGACCCGCTCGCGGCGCAGCTCCTCCAGACGCTGGGGACGCTCGGCTTCAAGGTGCCGGACAAGGTGCGCGTGGCCGGATTCGACGACGCGAAGATCACGAAACTGCTCAACCCGCCGCTAACCACTATCCGCCAGCCAGTGAATCTTCTCGCCGAAACCGCGGTCGCGTCGCTTCTCCAGCGCATACGCAACCCCGGCCTCGCCCCGCGTGCAATCCTCCTCGACACGCAGATGGTCGTGCGCCGCTCAACATGACCAGCGTCTGACCCATCATTATCATCAAGGCAATAGCCCTAGCCCGAGATGCCGAAGTCGCGTCAGCGAACGATGATGAAAGTACCGGCGTACATGTAAAGGCCGTCGTCTTTCTTAATGATGGAAAAACGCCGTTCTTTGTCGCCGCACACGAACTTGAGCCCCTCAAGATTTTCTGGAGCGGTCTCCCAGCTGACGATCGGCGTCTTGGTCGAGGCTTTCCATCCGCCCAGCTTGACCTTGACCGTCGCGTCGTCAGCGAACTTGAGCGTGTGGTCGCCTCCCGTGAACGCCGAGACGCGCGGCAGCGCGTTCGTCCGCGACGAGAGGTCGATCGTCGAACCGTCCTGCATCGTGCAGCCGTAGAAGTAGTCGTGCTCGGACGGCTTGAACGCACCGTAAACATTCAGCGCCGCCGTGCCGCTGTTGTTGTTGAAGTTGTACGCCACCTCGTAGTCATGTACGCTCAGATCGGTGCCGATATTCAGCGCGCAGCCGACAATGAAGTCCACGGTCCGCGCGTCGCAGGCGGAGGTAAGCGTCTGAAACCAACCGCCGGAGGTGATCTTGATCTTGCCCGGGCCCTGCGGCGCCAAGTCCTGGAACTTGAGGTTCTTCGCATTCGCGATGGCGACTTCAAGCGTATGTCCGTTCAGGGCGAAATCTCCGTATTGAATGTTGAAGTCGCCGGTGGTGGTAAGATAAGAATCGGCTGTAAGGCTCGTTGCGCCGTTGAACAGCGTCGTGGAACCCTTCACCGTGCCGCCGTTGAACACCACCGTCGTGTAGCCGAAACCGTGATACCCGTTGATGTCGAGCGTCGCGCCGCCATCGACGGTGACGCGCTGCGCACTGACGTTCGCCGTTCCGTTTCCGCCCAGTGGCCAGTTTGCGGGCTCTGCCGCGTACGTCAGCGTCCCCGCCGCGACCTGCGTGCCGCCCGTGAATGCCTGGTACGCCTTCTTCACGACAAAGGTTCCAGGTCCTGTCTTCACGAACTTCAGATTGCCCGTGAGCGCCATCTTCGTGCTGGTCGTCGTTGCGTCCTGCGGAACTTCCACTTCAAGCGATCCGACCTGCTCTGCGGAGTTCGTCACGGTGAACACATTGACGCCGCCGGCCAGCACGGCGGGCAGCTTGAGGAGTCCGCCGTTGGCGTCGAACACCGTCCCGTCTCCCACCGCAAGCGATTCCGTCCTCGTGAAGTCGAAGGTCGCGCCTGCGGCGTTCGTGAACTTGTTTGTGGCCAGCACGAACGCGGCGGGCGAAACCGCCGGCGTGACTGCGCAGATCGCGTCGTATTCCGCAGCGGTCGTGAACCGCACCTGCATGTTGCCCGTCACGTTGCCGCCCCACTCGGTGTCCTGGACGCCGCTCGTGTAGAACTGCCAGCCGTCGTTGACCCACATCGCGTACTCGGGCTCGCCTGCAGCCTTGATGTAGAGGCCATCGTCCTTCACCGCAAGGGCCTTGCCCTCCACGGCCGCACCGTTCGCCACCAACGCGAAGCCCACCGTCGATCCAGGCGCGGAACCCGAAGGCCACGAGACGAGGCACGTACCGACGTCGGAACTGCGCTCGCCGATCTCCACGTTGACTGTGACGCCCTCGGCGAACTTGAGCGTGTTGTCGCCGGTTGTAAAAGCGGATGCACGCGGCAGCGGCGTCGTCCTCGCCGAGAGGTCGATCGTCGAGCCATTCTGCATCGTGCAGCCGTAGAAATAGTCGTGGTCGACGCCGGGCTTGAACGTCCCATACACGTTCAGCGCCGCCGTGCCGGTGTTGTAGTTGGCACCGAACACCGCCTCGTAGTCGTGTACGCTAAGCGCGGTGCCGAGATTCAACGCGCTGCCGACAATGAAGTCCACGTTCCGCACATCGTATGCGGCGTTGGCCGTCTGCATGTAGCCGCCAGAAGTGATTTTGATCTTGCCCGGGCCCTGCGGCGGGCAGTTGTCGAACTTGAGCGTCTTTCCTACGGCAATGGCGACTTCAAGGGTGTGTCCGTTCAGGACAAGCGGACTGCTGGCGGTTTGCATGTTGAAGTTGCCGGTGGCGTTGAGATACGAATCGGCGGTCAAACTCTTTGCGCCGTTGAACTGCGTCGTGGCGCCCCTCACCGTGCCGCCGTTGAACACCACCGTCGTGTAGCCGAAGCCCGTCTTTCCGTTGACGTCGAGCGTCGCGCCGGCATCGACGGTGACGACCTGCGCGCTGGCATCCTTTGTTCCGTTTTTGCCCAAAGGCCAGTAGGCGGGAGCTGCGTCGTACATCAGCGTTCCGGAGGCTACCTGCGTGCCACCGGTGTAGGTCTGGCCGGTTTTGGAGAACATGAAAAGCCCATCCCCTTCCGTCACGAGCTTCAGCATGTTCGCAAGCGTGATCTGGCTATTGTAGGTCAGGGTTCCCTCCGGAACGACCACGTGCAGCTCGCCCCCGCCGACGGCGTCGGTCACCGTCGTGGCGAGCCAAGGATCAAGCGTCTTCACGTAGAGCTTGTGACCGGACGTGTTGATCGTGAGGTTCGCCGCCGTCGTCATCACGGAGGCGTACGGCGTCAGGTCGGCGTCGGTTGCCATCGTGATGCTCGACGAGATGTGTACCTGCGTGTACTTGTTGGGAAGCGCGTCGGGAAGCGCCGTGCCGTCTGCGGCCTTGCACGTCCAGCTCGAAGTCTCCGCAGGATCGCCTCCGTTCCACACCGCCGTCGCGGGCGCGCCGTCCGCGTCGTGCAGCGCCACCGAAAGGTCGCACACACCGTATCCCCCCGCCCAAGCCGATGCCGATGCGATGCTGTTGTTGTTCACGACGACGCCCGTCCCGGCGTCGTTCGTGAATTTCCGCCCCAACCTGTCGTTGTAGAGACTGTAGTACCCTGCTTTGAAGGCGGTCGCATGCACGCCGTCCTCGCCGTTCGTGAAGCGGACGGCCACGCACTTCGCGTACCCGGCCGGCACCTGCATCTCGGCGCGGAATTCCGTGATCTCGCCGGTCGTGGAATCAGTGGCCGTGATGATGCGGTTGAAGCATTTCATCTCCTGCATCTGGTCTGAATTGCTGATGGCGCCGCCGCACGCCTTGCCGAAGATCTCGTGGTTGAAGATGTCCTTGACCCTCAAGCCGGGAAACACAAGCGTGTTGCTGCCGATGATGCTCATGACGCCCAGCTGCTTGATGCCGTACCCAGCATCATGGTCGCCCGCGGCGACGCCTGTGTTGGTGAAACCGGACGCCACGGCAACGGTGCCGGACGCATCGACCGTGAACGGAATAGACGCCGCGTAATGCCCTGTCACATCGCCGTTTTTATTCTTCGGGTTCGCCCTGTACATCGCCTTGACCGCCTTGGCCTGGACGCCGCCCGTCCCCTGCGACAGTTCCACCACCACGTATTTCGTGTAGGCTCCGTCCGCGCACGCAAGGGCGAAGAACAGTTTCTGCAGCGGCTCGGCGGTGTCGGCGGGATAACGCGTCACGGCGTGGCTGTAGGCGTTGACGGCGAAGCGTTCCCCGCCGCCAATTGCCGCACCTTGCATAAGCCCGTAGAACTTGAAGCCCTCCAGTTCCGACAGCGACACACCGGGGAACACGATCTGCGCCGTGCCGCCGAGATATGAGAATCTGTCGAAGAAATGCGTATTTGCCGCAGGGGTCACAGCCTCCTCCGTCACTTCGACGTTGTACATCCCGTAGCCGCTCGCCAAGATCCACGTCGGAACACCACCGACCTTGACGTTGCTGTCATCCACCTTGGTGCCGTCGTCCTTCACGAACCTCATGCCGAGTTCCGTGGTCG
>JAFXIL010000062.1 GCA_017563185.1 Kiritimatiellia bacterium
CAGGCGCGGGCTTCTGCGCGGCGGGCGCAAGCGCGGGCGCGGGCTTCTTCTCGGGTTCGGGGGGGGCAATCCGCTTCCCGGTCGCGATGTCTTTTACCAGCCCCGAAGGATTCTCGCAGTTCTTCACGCGCAGCACGTCGGGCGTGACGCCCTTCACCTTCGGCAGCCATTCATCCACCATCGGCGCAGGCACGAATGCATTGTTCGCCTCCAGCACAACGTGCATGGTGCCGCCGCGCTTGCCGAATGCGGTGAGGTCGTTCGATGCGGAAAGCGGCGCGGCGTCTTCGCGCGCGGCGAGCAGTTCGGCGGGCGTCACGTTGTGGCCCATCTCGTTCTCGCCGAAGAACCACGCCACGCGCCACGGCGAATATCTGATGTACGGCGAAAGGTCCACGTTGAGCGGCACGGCATAGACGCGCGTGCGCAGATTCGTGGAGACTGTCTGCGCGGTGAGCAGCTCGTGCCACATGGCGCGCACCTTCTCGGTCTTGTACGAGCGCTGGAAGACGGGGTCGATCTGCGCGGCGTAGCCAAAGAAATCGGACTCGCCCACTCTATGCTCCTTGCTGTTGAGCACCTGGCGGGCGGCGTAGAGCATCGCCTCGCACTGCACCTCCTTGATGATGCGGTGCCCGGAAATGCCGCTGATGCTGCGCGCCACGTTGAACTCGTACGCAAGAGCGTCCCAGAAGTTCGCCGCCGGGTTCACGAGCAGCAGCGCATCTACGTCTTCGGGATGGCGCTCGGCCAAGATCAGCCCCTGCGCGCCGCCGGTCTCGCGTCCGTAGAAGCATATCTTCTCAGGCGCGCGGCCATAGCGCGCCGCCACAAGCTCGCGACCGCCAGAGATGGCGAGGTGGAGAGCCTCCTGGGCGAACATCTTGCGCGCACCGGGACGCTTCACGCCGGACTTCAATCCGCTCGGCGAGCCGTCGCGGTTTCTCACCCCGTTCATTCCGCCGTCGCAGCTGATCACGGCCGTGCCGTCCTTCGCGAAGAGCGTGGCGTCCTTCGGGAAGTCACCGCCCGGCCCGTCGCATCCCAGAAGCAGCACTCGCCCGTTCCACGTGCGCGGCAGCACCGCCTCGCAAAGCACGGTCACGTGGTCGGTGGAGGCTGGCATGCGGTAGATCACCTGCGTGCAGGATCCCACGCCCTCGAAGCGCCCGCGGAGGGTTCCGCTCTCGAACGAGCGGTCGATCACCTCCACCACGCGCCCGGCGCCGAGATTGGCGCCTCTCACCCAGCTCCGCGAGCCGATGTGGTCGGCGTAGAAGTCGGTGGCCGTGTCGAAGATGGACGTGCATCCAGCGCAGAGAAGCATTGCCAGCGCGGCGATGGACGGCAAAAATGACTTTTTCCTGTTGAATTTCATGCGCAAGAGTATATCATTTCCGCCGCGCATTGGCAAATGCTCAAGACGAGTAGTCCGCATCGTACTGCGCCTGCTTGGCGGTGTTGCCCGCCGGATCTATCACGCCTACGAACGACACGGCGCTGCCGCTGTTGCCAAGGCCAGAGTTCTGCTTGAATATTAGCAGGTAGTTGCGGTAGTGCGTCTTGTCGAGCGTGGGGCAGCGCGGATGGTTCTCGAAGAACTTGGTGGACGCTGCGCAGTCCCGCCCGAGCCCGAAGACGTAGAGTTTGCAGCAGATGCCCTTCGCGTAGTATGTGGCGGGATCGTTCGGGTCGAGCCCGCTCACGTTGTACGTGGTGGCATAGTCGAGACCAAGGTCGCGGTAGATGGATTCGCATGCGGCCGGATTCAGCACCGCGACGGCCGAGCCGTTCGTGAGCACCACGGGATAGCACGCCGAGAGGTCTGGACGCATTCCGGGGCCGCCACCCGTCGAATGCAGGCCCATCTGCGTATAGTATTTGCTGGAGTTCCAGTTGAGCGTGGAAGCCTGCATGTTCGAGTAGTTGTGGCGCGAAACGATGCTCACGCCAGCGTCCTTGAGGGCCGTCACGTCGGCGGCCGCGAGATAGTACATGCAGAGCTTCGCCGGAGTGGTGGCGCCGCGCGACGTCGTGGCCTTCGCCAGCGGTTCGAGGCCCACGTTCTGCTCGTGCGCGTCGGCGATCGCCGCCACCTCGCCCGTTCCGACGCCGCCGGCGTTCGTCACGAGCCCCGTGCGCTTGATGCCGCAGTAGATGCCGGGCACCACGCCGCCAGAGCCGTCATACCAGCTTTCCGCCACCTTGTAGGAGCCTTCCGCGCCCGTGGCGTCGCCGCCGCCCTCCGCGCTGTCGATGAGCGACTCGGCGTAGGCGAACATTCCGGTCGTCTTCTCGCCATCCTTCATCGCGAGCTCCGTGTTGATCGTGCGGGCGATGTTCTTTATGTTCGCAACGTTGGTCTTGCGCGCTGCGTTCTTCCTGAAGTCGGTGAACTTGCCGATCGCGATCACGGATATGATGGCCACGATGCCCACCACCAGCACAAGCTCGATGAGGGTGAAGCCCTTCTTGAAGTTTCTGTTCATTGACGTTCCTTGCTCCTGTTCCTTTAGCGCATTAAACGCGCCAGGCACGGAGAAGGTTCACACGCCGCGCTGAAGGCGCTCGAGGGCCTCGATGCGGTCTTCGAGCGCGGGATGCGTGGCGAAAAGGCTCATGATGCTCTTCTTGCCGCCCACCGCGCCGAATGCCGCGAGCGAATCGGGCAGCACGCCGGGCTGCAGATTGCCGAGCCTGCGCAGCGCGGCGATCATCGAGGACGGAGAGCCGAGCAGATTCGCGCTCCCCGCGTCGGCCGCGTACTCCCTGCGGCGCGAATACCACATCGCCACGATCGACGCCGCGATGCCCAGCGTGATCTGCATCACGTAGTACACCACGTAGTAGATTCCCCTTCCGCCGCGACGGTTGTCGGAAAGAGCGCGCGACGCGAAGAACGCCGCCACGCGCGAGAAGAAGAGCACGCACGCGTTCAAGACGCCCTGCAGCAGCGTCATCGTCACCATGTCGCCGTTCGAGACGTGGCTCATCTCGTGCCCCAGCACGGCGCGCAGCTCCTCGCGCGTCATCTGCTCCATGATCCTCGTGGAGACGGCCACGAGCGCGCTGTTCTTGAATGCGCCCGTGGCGAAGGCGTTCGCCTCGCCCTCGTAGATCGCCACCTCCGGCATCTTCACGTTGGCGCGCTCGGCAAGCGAGCGCACCGTATCGACCAGCCACCGCTCGCTCTCGCCCTCGTCGCCCGTGATCGTGCGCGCGCCCACGGACCACTTTGCGATCGTCTTCGACAGCAGCAGCGATATCACGCTGCCCGCCATGCCGTACACGAGCGACCACAGAGCGATCGCGTTCAGGTTCAGCCCGGTCGTCCTGTACGCATCGGCGGGATCCACCCCCAGAAACGCGCACACGATGTGGAACACCACCGACATCGCCAGCATTATGGCGAAGTTCGCGGCCAGAAACAGGAATATTCTTTTCATCTTCTCTTTCCCTATTCTTCCTTATTCGCAGCTCTTTATCCTCTCCACCGTCACGCGGATGGGCGCGTGGTCGGAGGTCTTTCTGTCTTCCACGACGCGGGCGTCTGAGGCCTTGTACCTGGCCGCGTGCGCCGAATCCACGGCGATGAAGTCGATGCAGTGGTTCGCGTTCACGCGCTCGGCCTCGCTCAGCTTCGTGCCGTGGAAGGTGGCGACGTCCTCGCACGAGACGACTTGCATGAACTTGCGTATCATCCCGAGCTCGGTCGATGCGGGGTTGGCGTTCCAGTCGCCCATCAGGAAAACGGCCTTCTTGGCGGAGAGCTCCTTCACGACCTTCTCGATGATATCGATCGATTTGATGCGGCACTCCTTTGCGAGGTCGAGATGCATCGTGCCGGCCCAGCAGTCCTCGAACTCGCACAGCAGGAGCACGCGCGGCTCCTTGCCCGGCAGCGGTATGCGCCGCACGGAGAGCGGCTTCTCGCGCGAGAGGAAGGCGACTCCGTACTCGCCGCCCTGATAGTCAATCCCCTTCGCGAACGTGGCGTGCATTCCCGTGGCCTTGGCAAGCTCGGCGCACGAGTCAAGTCCGTTCACGCGCTTCGTCTTCATGTCCACCTCCTGAATGCCAGCGAAGCGCGGCTTCTGGGCAGCCACCACGCGCCCGGCGCGCGCGACGTCGAGCGTTCCTTCAAGCGTGCCGCCGTGGTGGATGTTGTACGAGACGATCGTGAACGGCGCACCGCTTACAACGCACGTCGCGGCGAAGAATGCTGCAAGAGCAAAGAACGTCTTTTTCATTTTCGATTTCTTTCTGCGGTTCAAAGGCATGAATAATCTGGCACACAGCACATCTCCCAGAGACACACTGCGGTCCATGTGGGAATATTATAGCAGATTTTGGACTCGACGGGACACAGAAGACAAAAGACAAAGGATAGAGGTGGACGATCAATTGTCAAGACAGCGTAGAAACAGTATGGTTGGCGATGTATTCATCGAAGTCTTCAACCAAATATCTGTCGCCGTTCGTATGCAACGACTCGAAATAGCGCATAATGTAGTCGAATAAACCGCAACGCGAAAACAGCTCGACGACTGCCGCCCCGCTCATCCGCTTGGCAAGGCGATAACTCTCAATGCAGTGAATAAGAAACTTTCCCTCTCGACTCATCAGAACGCCTCCTCGGGAAACTCTATCGCACGCCCGGAAATCTCGTCGTCATACATGGCGTAGAGCGTCTCGGCACTGTAATGCCAGAGCTTGCTCGCTTCGTCAGACAATCTCGCATAGACCGTAGATCGATAGAACGACTCGGTCGCCGCCGTCTCAGGGACGCCCTTGCGTTCGGCTATCAATTCGACAACAGGCGGCACGATGACCGACAGGAGCGCACTGAACCTACCCTCGCGCATCGACCACCTCCGCCCTGACAAACCTAATAAATGCCAAAGCCTTCTCCGTCTTGAACACAAGCTGATTGAATAGTTTCTTGACCTTCAGACGCTCCATCACATACGACCTTGAAATAGCCCCATTGACAAAGAGCTGAAGCGTCTCGTAAACATCATCGTTTGCGACTGGGCCGAAGACCAGATCATATTTTGGACCACAATAGAGCCCCATCCTGTGATCTGCGACAAAATCAAGCCATGCGTCGTCAACGCCAGAGAATCGCAATGTGTCGCACAGGTCAAATGCCATATCCTCATCTATTTCAAACACGCTTACCGTAGCAGTACCGCTTCCGCGGTTGCTGGTGACGCGACGAGCAAAATCAGTAGCCTGCACGAGATTCGTCGTCGTATAGAATCCCGATCCGAAATCGAGTGTTCGATTCGGCATCAATATTTGAGGCTTCCGCACCTCAACATTACTTCCATGATAGAGTGTAATCATGTTCTCGCAGCCACCCAGCGCGTGTAATCCGTCATCTCTCCTTAGGGAAACGGGATGCGAATAGTATACCCGATTCCCCCACTGGCTTCAAGCGGGGATTTTGAGATTGTGGCCCACAAATCTCGAAACCCATAAGCCTTTAGGCTCACTTGAAGTCGCCTGGAGGAATGGCAACCGGCGCAAAGAGGACCTTGCCGTCCATCTTCACGCCAACGGCGTCTCCCCTGCACACGATCTCCACGTCGTACCACCTGCCAGTCTCGAGCTTGCCGGGGCACGTGACCACTTCCTTCGCGTAGCACGTGTATCCGATTGCCTCGATCGCGTGCTGCGTGTTGCTCCAGCCTCCGATGTTCACCATGACCGTGCGGCCCGTCGATTCATGGCGCACATGGAAGATGAAGCCTTCGCGTCCTCCAGTACGGCGCGCCTTGAAGCGCACCGTGCAGTCGCGCCATTCAGGCCCGCCGAAGGCAAGCTCCGTTGCGGTGGACGACGGATTGGACTGCACGACCGCTCCGTCGGCCACGCTCCAGCGCCCGCCCCTGGACTTCTTCGACTTCGCCGGATCGGGCAGCCCCTTCCATATCACACTGCCGTCAGCCGCCGTCACCTCGATGTCCTTGTACTCGGCCGTGGCGTCCCACGTGTGCAGGGCGAAGCCGCCCTTGAGCTCGCCGCCGCCCTTCCACACCGCAGAGAAGCCGCCGTTCTCGAGACGGTCGCGGAACGGAACGCAGAGGTCGCCGAACGGACCCTCCCACGAATAGACCGTTGGACCGCGCTGGTACGCCTTGCGCCCGCGGCACGCCTCCACGCGTTCGTCGGCCGTGATCTCCTGATACGGCATCGGCAGGGACCAGGCGTAGAACGCGCCGTCGCTCCCGGGCGCGTCGGCCGGCTTCACCTCCCGGTAGCCGTGCTCCACCTCGGGGACAACCTTGTAGAGCGGAGACTCCGCGCGGTCGGGGAAGCGCACGACGACGGCGAAATCGGGGCGCGGCGAAATGGAAAGCTCCACGCGGCCGCCGTACGGGTAGGCGGTGGACATCTTGACGTGATGCGTCCTGCCGCCGAGCGAGACGTCGCTTTCGCTGTCCATGAAGTGGTCAACATAAAGCGTCTTCCCGTCGCGGGCGAAGGCGAACATGGTGTCCTTGAGCGCGAAGAGCGTGCGCGGGATGTTGCCGATGCAGCAGGGGCAGACGTGCCAGGGATAGTGGCGGTTGCCGCCGTTGGGAGGGTTCTGGTAGAGAAAGCGCTCGCCGTCGTTGGAGATCGAGCCGGCGACGATGTTGTAGAGCAGGCGCTCGCGCACGTCTTCGGTGCGGGGGCCACGTCCGGCGGCGTGCAGCTCGGTGCACCAGAAGCTCATGCCGCACGCGGCGCACGCCTCGCAGTAGCCGTTGAGCGGCAGGACGAAGTCCGGGCCGAACGCCTCGCCGTGCGCGCTCGCGCCCACGCCGCCCGTGATGTACTCCTTGCGGTCGATGGCGCTCGCGAAAAGACGGTCGGCAGCGGCGGCGAGGGGCTTGTCGCCCAGGCGGCTGCCGATGCCGGCCATTGCCGTGTAGAAGTACGTGGCGCGCACGGCGTGCCCGGTGGCCTCCGTCATCTCCTCCGCAGGCCTTTCGGCCTGGTGGTATGCGGCCGCCCAGCCGGCGTTGCTGCCGGCGGCCCTGTGCTGGTTGCGGATGAAGTGCTGTGCGAGACGGGCGTACTTCGCGCCGGAGCCGGGGCCGTCCCATACCTCGCACGCGTCGGCGAGGCGGAGGAAGGCGTACTCGATGCCGGCGTGGCCGTTGAGCCAGATGCGCTCGGGAGGGGGGCCGAATATGGAGTCGAGATGGTCGGCGCAGCGCTTTGCGGCGTCGAAGAGACGGCGGTCCTTGCCCTTCGTCATGCGCATGTGCGCCACGCCCATCTCTATGAAGTAGCCCATCACGTAGAACTCGTGGTGGCCGGCGTTCGTGAAGTGCCTGGCTCCGCGCAGGGCGTGGAACGAGTGTATGTAGCCGCTCGGCTCCTGCGCGGCGAGGAAGAGCTTGATCCACTCCTCGAGCTTCGCGCGCAGATAGTCGTTCGCCCTGCGCCATTCGGCGTCGGCGCCGGGATCGATCTCAAGCGCCAGGCAGATGGACTCGGCGGTGTTGTACGGATATGCGTCGCTCCACGGGCAGCCCTTGAACTTGACGCTCGGCTTCTTGCCCGCGTTGAGCTCGGCCGTGGCCACGAGGTTCAGCAGCTCCTCGCCGCGGCCGCCCTTCTCCATCTGGCGGATGCAGTGCGGCAGCCACTTGACCGCGAGCTTGCGGTACTCGGAGCGCCAGAATCCGCCCACCTTCATACCCTGCCGAGGCACCTGGAGAAGGGTGCGGGTGTCGCCCGAGGGCGCGTACGGCGCCACCGCGAAAGCCGATGCGGCGATCAGAAGAAACGCCGCTGCCACTGCCGGTGAAAGCTTCAGTCTCATTTCAGTGTCCTTTCTTGTCTGGTCTAGTCGAGCCATGTCCAGAAGTAGGCGTAGGCCGCCACCACGAGGCCCACGACAACGCAGGAGGCGATGACGTCCCACTTGTTCCACGAGGCGCGGTTCTCCTGGCGGAACTTCTCGTCGAGGCAGGCAAAGGTGAGGCCGTTGAGCTTCTCGGGGGCGGGAGCGGGGGCGGTGAGCGAGGCCACCACGACGATGCCCACGGAGAGGGCGAGCAGAATGCCGGAGAAGTAGAAGTCCTGTATGAACGCAAAACCGTCCGCCCCGCCCCAGATGGCGTTCGCGCCGAGCTTGGCCATGCCGAGCACGAATCCCACCGAGAGGCCCCACACCGCTCCGCGCAGGTTCATGCGCTTCCAGCAGAGGCCGAGCAGGAACACCGCCACGATCGGCGGCGCGAGGAACGACTGCACGGACTGTATGTACTGGTAGAGCCCGCCGCCGGCGATCGCCTTCATGATCGGCACCCAGATTAGTCCGAGCGCCGTCATGCACACCGTGGTGATGCGCCCGATCGTCACGAGCTGGCGCTGGGGCGTATCGGGTTTCAGCTTCTGATAGACGTCAACCGTGAAGAGCGTGGAGACGGAGTTGAATAGCGACGCGAGCGAGCTCATCAAGGCGGCGATCATTCCCGCCACCACGAGGCCGCGGAAGCCGACCGGCAGCAGAGACTGCACGAGCGTGGGGAACACGGTGTCGCCGTTCAAAGCTCCGTTAGCCTTGAGCGGAATCGCGAAGACGCCCGAGCCCACGTTCACGTGGTTGTGGTGGAGGGCGAAGCCGAGCATGCCGGGCACGAGGAAGAGAAACACGGGCGCGAGCTTGAGGAAGCCGCCCCAAATCGCGCCGCGGCGGGCGTTCGTCATGTCCTTCGCCGAGAGCGTGCGCTGGATGATGAACTGGTCGGTGCACCAGTACCACACGCCGATCGTGACGGACGCCACCACCACGCCGAGCCACGGGAACGCCTTGTGCGTGAGCGAGTGCCACAGGCCGAACGCCTCCACGTTGCCCGTAGATTTGATCGTCTGCTTCAGGACGGCCCATCCGTCGGCGATGGAGCTCGCCGCGTGCCCGTCCACCTGCACGCCGGAGTTGCCGAGGTGGTAGAGCGCGAAGGCCGTCACCGAGAGCGTGCCCGCGAGGATGATGAACGTCTGCACGAGGTCGGTGTACACCACCGCCGTGAGGCCGCCGAACGACGAATAGACGCCGGCGAGAAGCACGGTCGCGAACGCGCCGATCCAGAACGAGCCGATCGTGGTGCCGCCCACCGTGATCGAGATCTCCGGCAGCATCGTCTCGAAGAAGAGCGCACCGGCGAACACCGTCACGGAGATCTTCGTGAGCACGTACGCCGCAAGCGACACGAGCGAGAGAATCCACCTTGCCTTCGGACCGAAGCGCCGCTCCAGAAACTCCGGCATGGTGGATACTCCGCTCTTGTAGTAGAACGGCAGGAACACCCAGCTCATCAAGATGAGCACCCATGCGTGGAACTCCCAGTGGCTCTGCGAGAGACCCGCAACGGCGCCCGAACCGGCAAGGCCGATCAGGTGCTCAGAGCCGATGTTGGCCGCGAAGATGGATGCTCCGATCGCGAGCCATCCCACGCTTCGCCCGCCGAGGAAGAAGTCGGCCGAGGTCTCCTGCTTCCTCTTCGTGAACACCACCACGCACGCGAGGAGCGCGAAGTAGCCGAGAATTACCAGCCAGTCGATGAGTGCCATGTTCCTGTCCTTTCAGTCTAGTGTCTTTTAGCCGCGCAGCTTCCACGCTAGGTCGTTCAGGAAGAGGTCGCGCTCGAGCGACTCGACGGTCGTCTCCTTCGTGATGTGCACGAACTCGATCCCCATGATCGCCGCGAAGTCGTGCATCTGCTCGGCCGTGACGTCGTAGGTGAGGGTTGTGTGGTGGGCGCCGCCCGCCGTGATCCAGCACTCCACGCCCTTCTTGAGGTCGGGCGCCGCGCGCCACATCACGCGCGCCACGGGGAGATTGGGCATCTTGTAGATCGGCTTCACGCACTCGATGTCCTGCACGATCATCCTGAGGCGCCCACCCATGTCCACGAGCGAGATCACGATCGCCTTGCCGGCGCGTCCCTCGAAGACGAGGCGCGCGGGGTCGGCCTTGCCGCCGATGCCGAGCGGATGCACCTCCACCGCTGGCTTCGCGGCGGCGATGGAGGGGCACACCTCGAGCATGTGCGCGCCGAGGGAATACTCCTTGCCCTTCGCGAGCTCGTACGTGTAGTCCTCCATGAACGCGGTGCCGCCCTTCATGCCTTCTGCCATCTTCTTCACGATCGCCGTCATGGCCGAGACCTTCCAGTCGCCCTCCGCGCCGTATCCGTATCCCTGCGCCATCAGGCGCTGCGAGGCGAGGCCGGGCAGCTGCTCCATGCCGTAGAGGTCTTCGAACGTGTTCGTGTAGGCGGCGCAGCCCTCTTCGTCGAGGATTCGCTTCATGGCGATCTCCTCCTTCGCCTGGTAGCGGACGGCGTCGATGTTCTTCGTCTTGAACGTGTAAAGGCGCCTGTACTCCTTCACGAGCGCGTCCGCTTCTGCGTCAGTCACGGCGGCGATGTATTCGGCGAGCTTGCCCACGGGCCATGTGTTCACCTGCCAGCCTAGAACCTCCTGCACGCCAACCTTGTCGCCCTCGGTCACCGCCACGTTGCGCATGTTGTCGCCGAAGCGCATCACCTTGAGCGTCTTGGAGAACGCCACGCCCACAGCGACGCGCATCCACGAGGCGAGGCGCTCGCGCACGTCGGCGTCCTGCCAGTGGCCGGCGATCACCTTGCGCGTCATCCTCAGGCGCGCGCCGATGAAGCCGTGCTCGCGGTCGCCGTGCGCCGCCTGGTTGAGATTCATGAAGTCCATGTCGATGCCCTTGTCGGGGATCGAGCGGTTGTACTGCGTGGCGAGGTGGCACCAGGGCTTCTGCAGAAGCTTGAGGGCGTTGAGCCACATCTTCGATGGCGAGAACGTGTGGCACCACGTTATCACGCCGGCGCACTTGTCGTCGAAGTTAGCGGCCTTGACCGTCTCGGTGGCCTCCTCTGGCGTCTTCACCGTGACCTTGTACACCACCTTGCACGGCAGCTTGCCGCTCGCGTTGAACGCATCCGCCATCTCCTGCGCGCGCGCCGCCACGGTCTCAAGCACTTCCGGACCGTACAGGAACTGGCTGCCCACTACGAACCAGAACTCGTAGTCTTTCATCGACTTCATCTTTGCTCTCCTTTTGGTGGTTTACAAGTTTCCTGGCTTCGGGATCTGCAGCAGACTCCCGGGCCTTCACGCTTTCACGAACAAGCCGATTGCGCAGAAGAGCGCGCCCGCGCCCAGCAGCGCGCCGCCGAACGACTTCACGCGCGCGCCGCTCGAGGCGCACCACGCGAGCGCCTGCCTGATACGCCAAGGATAGAACATTCCGAACATGCCCGTTATCGCGCACACATACGCGAACACCACGAGAGGAATGCGCCAACCCGTGTCGCACAATCGCACTGCGGGGAAAAGCTCGGCGGGGAACAGCATGAAGATGGCGCAGAGTCCGCGTATGGGCAGCAGGTTCGCCATCCACATGCACGTAAGCACCGTAAGCACCGCCGCGAGGATCCACACCTCCCCCGGAAACACCTTTAGGATCTTGTCGAAGACGTCTATGCCGATCTTGTCGCACTCGTACGCCGTGCCGAGCCAGCCGATGGCGCAAAGCAGCCATCCGGCAATCTCGCAGCGCGGAAACGCCACCATCGCCTTCGCGGCGCGCTCAGTGGCCAGAACTGCGGCGAGGCCGAGGGCCACCAGCGGCAACCCTAGAATAAAAGACCATGTCGTCATGTCTTGTCCTTTCCTGTCACGAGATAATTATAGCACATCTAGTGCGGAGTGCCTAGTGTCTAGTGCCTAGGCATCTGGTACTAGCTCAAGCAACGAATCTGGCCAGTCGCGGAGCAGCCCGGGCTTCTCGGGCGTTCCCCTGCCTGGTTTGTCGTATGGCTTGCCGCGGCCGAGATTCTCGGGAAACGACAGCGCCTTCGCCACTGCCGCCTTCGCCGCCGCCTTGTCGCCGCGCGCAAGCGCCGCCTCGGCGACGCCGCGCCACGCGCGGATCCACGAGGCGAGCGCGTCGTTGCCGCCTTCGGACGGCAACACCGTCGCCTTCTCGAGAAACGCGATCGCCTTCTCGTTGCGTCCACTGCGCGAAAGCGCATCCGCATAGTCGAGCTTCACGAGGTTGGCATCCGGATACTTCGCCACGTACGGCTCGATCTCCTTAAGCGCGCCCTCCCAGTCCTTTGCCTCGGCAAAGTGGCGGTAGAGCGCATGGCCGGCGCGCCAGCCGCAGCCGCCGAGCTTCACGGCGGCGCGAAGGTCCTTGAGCCTCGCCTCGCCTTTCTCGCGCGTCGCGCGGTAGAGGTAGAATACGGCGTCGTCTGGCGAGTCGCCGCAGCGCGCGAGCAGAAGGTCCGCTTCGGCGTCCCATGCATTGGCCGCAAGGCACACCGCCGCGAGGTACTTGAACTTCCATTCGCCGCGCATCTTCGCCGCCCAGTTGAGCGCAGGCAGCGACTCGCGGCGAAACGGCAGGGCGAACGCGATCGGCTTCGCCGCCGCCGCGTCGAGCGCCGCATTCGTCGCCGCGTCTTTTCCGGCGCGATGCAGAACGTACGCGAGGCGAATGCCGCCGACGGGACTC
The DNA here is from genome assembly GCA_017563185.1 of Kiritimatiellia bacterium. GTDB lineage: Bacteria > Verrucomicrobiota > Kiritimatiellia > RFP12 > UBA1067 > RUG572. The sequence goes on from JAFXIL010000062.1 coordinate 12,560, forward strand.
GTTGCCGCGGCCTTGCGGAAGAGCGCTTCCGCCTCTTCCGCAAGACCCGCTTCATCATACCACGAGCCAATCTCCATATAGACTTCATGCGGAAACTCGCAGCGCGCCACATACTTCTCCATCGGCTCGCTCGTGGGAGTCGCCAAGTTCAATTCGTACCGCATCGCATGAAAGAGCGGAAATATGCCGCAGAGCAACCTCGCCATCGAGAAGTCCGGGCTTCCGCTCTTGCGCTTGGCAACAATCTGCACAAGCAAACTGTCAAAGTTGTAAGTCTTGTCGGCGAATGAAAGCGCTCCGTTCCAATTTCCCTCGCGCAGTTCGGCCTTGGCGGCGAGAACGAAGGCGGCGTTGTGGAATTCTGGCGAGAAGGCTGCCACGCCCAGGCGTTCCTTCGCGGCTCGCATGTTGCCTTCCGCGAAGAACGCCTGCCCGTCGGCGTAGTTCGCCTCGGGGCTGTACGTGTCGATTGCGAGCGCCTTCTGCGCATACGCATGGGCTTCGGCGTACTTGCCGCGGCGCACGGCAAGCGAGGCGAGCTGTTCGAGGGCGGGGACGTAGTGCGGCTCCTTCGCGAGGCATTCGAGAAGCGCCTTCTCGCCGTCGCGGTCCATGCGGCGGCGTATGAACTGGCGTCCTTTCAGGAAAAGTCCGTATGCGGTGGACCAGTCGAAGTCGGCGGGCATTGTCTGCGGACGCTTCACGTAGTTGGTGGGGTTCATGCGGCCTGCGAGTTCGGCGCGGCTACGCGCCACGCCCCATTTCTCTTCGAACACGTCAGTGGCGCCAGGCGCGAATGCGGCGTGCTTGAACGGAGTCGTGAGAGTGTCTGCCGGCTGGTTGAAGAAAAGCCCGCTCTGAAGCTCGGCGTATTGTCCGTCGCGGTCGGTGAGAAGGTCCTCCCAGATGCCGCCTTCGCGCGAGAGCGCCCACAGCCAGATCTTGCGTCCGTACTTCTGCGTGACGTGGTTTTCGTGATACGAGCCGATGCCGGCCTCTGGCCACCAGATGCCGTAGAAGGAGTTGTCGCCGTCAAGGACGTGGTACGACTTGCTGCGTCCAAACGCGTTGCCGGAGTAGCGCGAGAGGTTGCGGCCCTTCTCGTCGACGGGCCAGGCGTGGGAATCACCGTCGTGGCCGATGTACGATGCGCCCGGGAAGAAGAACTCGGGATCGCCGCGCACCGAGTATGCGGCGTTCATCCAGTGGTAGTGCGGCGTGAAGAAGCCAGAGCCGTTGTACCAGACGGTGCGCGTGGTGAAATGGTCCTTGCCGGATTCAAGACGCACCTCCACCTGCCATGTTGTGCGGCAGACGAGCTCGGTGTCCGAAATGAAACAGCTCACGCTTTCTTCCTTGTCATTGTTCACGCGCGTGACATACGAGACAGGTGTGGCTGTTGACGGGGTGTGGCCGTAGATGCCGAAGTTGAGCTCAATGCCGCCGGAGCACCACGGGCCGCGCCGCGCGACGTTGCGGAACTTGACGACGTTGTTGAAATAAATGAAGTCGCGGCCCGTCTTCTTGTCCACCGCGCCCCATATCTTGCCGCCGATCTCGGGAAGGATGGTCACCTTGATCTTGTCGTTCTCAAGGACGACGGCCTTCCACTTGCGCGGCGCGTTCGTGGCGCTCGTGCCGTCGAAGAAGAAGTACGGGTAGCGCATCTCGCCCGTGGCGGGAACGGGATCGGGATCAAAGAAGGGATAAGTCGCGAGTTCGATCTCGGTTTCGGTGACTGTGGCCGCGCCGCAGGCGAATGCAAGGGCGGCAGTTGCTATGGCAGTTGCTTTTCTCATGGACAAGAGTATAGCATAGTTCGTGCCTAGTGCCTAGTACGCATTCGTGGCTCGAGGGGTGTGCGCTTGCGCGCGACCACTGAATCCGAACGCAGGCCGAATCGCCTACGGCGATTTACGGCCGGCGCGGCGCGTGCCGGCCTGAGGCTTCGCCTCGCCGCCCGCGTCGCGCCGTGCCGCAACCCTGCGGGTTTCGTCCTGCGTACGGACGCGGAAACCCGCTTCGCGGGACGCGGAATAGCACGGAGAACAGGAGAAACAGAGGCTTAGAGAGTGGGGGACTGTCCCCGTCAAGATTCAAAACTTGTAAACTTGCAAACTTGTAAACTACGGAAAACGCGGGGGCAGTCCCCCATAGTGTTCCATAGTCTAGAGTCCAAAGTTCGAGGTTCGAGGTTGGGTGAAACCCTCTGCCACTGGCGCACGTTAATTGCTTTCGCTATTGGGAGATTAGGAGACTCCAAGACTCCTAAACTCCCAATCGCGAAAGCAAGAAAGGCCTTGCAACTGGTTCAGAAATGTTTCTGCGCACTTCCGTGTCGGCCGAAGGCCGCTTCCGCGTCCGTGCGTGACGGCAAGCCGAAGGCACATCGAGGCGAGGCGGCGCTGGCCGAGGCGCCAGCCTCGGGACCATGCGCCGTCGCGCCGCGATGGATCGCGTCAGCGATTGCCGTCACGCACGGCTTCAGTGGTCGCGCGCAAGCGCCTCCATCATATTAGCATCTTGACGTTTCACTACGACTCGCTCGACGACGCAACACTCTGAACTTCGAATTCTAAACTTTAAACTCTGAACTCTGAACTAGAAAAGGCACGGCTTTCGCCGTGCCTTTCGCATTTCGAGCACCGGGTGTACTCTGATCTCGCTTTACGCCTTCTGGGCGATGTCGATGATCTGCTTGAAGCCCTCGGGATCGTTGATCGCGATCTCGCTGAGCATCTTGCGGTTGAGCGTGACGCCTGCGCGGATGAGCCCGGCGATGAAGGCGCTGTAGCTGATGCCCTCGGCGCGGGTGGCCGCGTTGATGCGGGCGATCCAGAGGTGGCGGAAGTCGCGCTTCCTCAGCTTGCGGTGGATGGTCGCAAGGCGACGGGCGCGATCAACGGCCTCTGTCGCGGTGCGAAAGAGTTTGGAGCGGGCGCCGCGGAAACCCTTCGCGAGTTTCAGGCGGCGACGGCGACGTTCGCGGGAAGCGGGAGCGTTAGTTGCACGAGACATGGTTCATTCCTCCTTAGGCGTACGGCTGCATGCGATGCATCGTCTTCGAGACGGTGGCGTCAGTGACTGTAATGCCACGGAGATTGCGCTTGCGTCCGCGGCTCTTGTAGCCGTTCAGGTGGGCCTTGTCACCCTGGGAACGCATGACCTTTCCCGTAGCCGACATTTTCATGCGCTTTGTGGCGCACTTCTTGGTTTTCATCTTAGGCATTTTGCTGTCCTTTTCTGTTCCTTACCGGTCGGGCAGTCGGTTTTGAGCCCGATCCAGACGGAAAAACGGCACATAGTGTATCAAATTCAGCGACCGAAAGCAAGGCGCAAATGAGAAAAATCGTTGCTCATGGTTCACGGTTCGTGGTTTGGGGTTCTGGGGAGCGTAGGGCCACCTACTATCTACAGAGGAATACAATGAAGACTACACCGACAATCAGAATGCTCATGGAAGCATACCAGAAGTTCGCCGCCATCGAGCGCATGAGGATGGAGCGTCCGTGCGAGAAGACCGTGGCAAGCGCAGTTGGCGGAACGCGCAGACTGTGCGAGATAGGAGGAATCTCGCTCGACGAACCGGTCTCGGTTCTCACCCGTGCGCGGCTGGAGCGCATCCTCGACGCCGCCCGATGCTCCAGCCTGAAGCCCATCTCCGTGTGGAGCTATCTCTATTCCATGCGCAAGTTGTTCGCGAAATGGACGCGCCGGTACTATGACCAGCGGAGATGGAATATGCCGCAGCTCGAGATGCCGTCGTGCAGGCGCCAGTCGCCGAGATACGTGCGCCCTGATTCGGCCGTCATCGCAAGGGTCAAGGAGTGGTATGCCGGCCTGGAGGGACGGAGAGACGCGCGCGAATGGGTGCTCGCCACGCTCATGCTGGAGTTCGCCATGCGCAACGGCGACGTGGAGCGGCTGAGGTGGGCGGACTTCCGCGTGAAGGACGGGCGAACCGTGCTGTGCTACACCCCCCACAAGACGCGCCTATCCTCCGGAAGGATAGTTGCCTGGCCAGTGCATGGCGACATCTGGACGCGCCTCTGCGCCTATCACGACCACGGCATTCCCCACGACAAGCGCCGCGGCTGGGCAAAGAACGAGACCCGCGACTCGCAGCTCGTGGTGCCGTGCGCGCGCGACGTGTACGTGCGCCTGAACCGCGAGCTCAGGGCGCTTAGGATCTTCACCGGGCCGAAGGGGTGCTACGAGCTGCGCAAGATATGCATCGACCACATATACCAGAAGTTCGGCGCGGAGATGGCGTCCTCGATCAGCGGCGACGACATACGCACGGTCATGCGCTACTACGCGGACCCCAGCGCCGTCAGCGTGGAGGGAGTGCGCGTGGTCGATCTGCTGTAGATGAAAGCGGGGCAGCTCACTCGTCCAGGCCTAGGCCAGCCTGATAGCCGTGCAGCGCGTCAGGCAGCGGCAGCTCGTAGATGCCCATCGACTTGAGGGAGGCGTTTGCCTTGAGCCAGTAGGCGTAAGCCGCCTTCTTTGCTTCGGCGGAGGACGCCTTTGCAGAAGCATCGCCGCCACCGCCTGCGCCCAGAGCGCCAAGCAACTCGGAAAGGCGCTTCTCCGCGTTCTCGCGGTACGATATCTCCAGCCGCTGCCTCTTGACGAGCTCCGAAAGATACTGCTCCACCTTGCCGCCTCCGGCAAGGTACGCCGCCATCTCGCGCTTCATGCCGGCAACGATGCGCTTGAGGTCCACAACCTCCGTGAAGTCCGTGGAGGCGATGCGCACCGGGCGGCGCAGGGCCTCGCGGAATTCGTCGTCGCCGGGATTTGCGGCGGCGTCCGCGGGGACGGTGCGGCCAGGCTCGGCGAAGCGGGCAAGCAGACGCTCGGCAGGGTTTGCGAACGCGCCGCCCCTTCCATCGGCCTCGCGAATCCCCATCGCCGCCGCGATGCGCCGCCTGTCGCCCGGTATGCCCTGACGCGGCAGCGGCGTGGCAACGGTGTAGGTCACCGGACCCTGAGGCGTGTTCACCGTGAACTGCGCCGGAGTGCGTCCGCGACCCGCAAGCCACCACGCGCCGCCGCCAAGAACAGCCGCGATCAGCACGCCTGCCGCCACAAGCGACGGCTTCAGGCCTGCCACCGCAGCGCCCTTGCCGACTGCTGGCGGCTGCGCGCCTTCGGCCGCAACGACCTTGATCGGCTTTACGCCAAGCTCCCGGCGGATGGCGGCAAACGCCGCATCGCGGCTTTCGGCCTCGATCTCGGCGGAATGGCGCTGTCCGTCGCTTGAGCGGTATGTGTAGGTGAACAGCACGGGCTACTTCGCGGCGCTCGGCGGCGGGATGGTGATGGGATTCGTGGGGCCGCGCTCCTTGTCGGCCTTCACCTGCTCGAATATCGCGCGCTGCACGTCGTTCGTCGGCGCAGGCGCCCAGCCTTCGCGGCACGCCTGACGGTACGAGGCAAGGCGCACGGAACGCACACCGCGGCGATGAGCCTCGTCAATCATCTTGTTATTCGGTTCAGGGCCAGGCTGCAGCATCGGAATAGCATCAAGCTCCTTCATCGTGGTTACTCCACGCAGAAGGCACGGCTGGAACGACGAATTGCCGCCTCCAACCGCCCATGCGGCCGCACGCCACAGCTCCTTGCGGAGACGCGCCGCAAACACCGGCGCCGTCGGCTCGCCTTCAGCGAGTTTCGCCACGTTCACCGCGGCCCAACCCTCCTCGGGCGCCACGAAGATGGCCGGAAGGCTCGGCGAATCAACAACCGCCACAACGCCCGCCGCACCGCCGGCAAGCGCGGCGCGCGCGACAGCCTGCGCATCCGCAGCAGCCGCAACCTGCATCGCCTTCCAGGGGAGAGTAAGCGACGTGGTAAAGTCAAATGCCGTCTTCGCGAAGACGTCATGCGCCACGCGCGACTGGGCGTTCACGATCTGTAGAACGGGTCCGCCGGCCTCCTTCACGAGCAATCCGCCGGAGGCGACCGCTGGGCGGCGGCGTCTTGGCCGGCGCGGCGCGGCCGACGCGGCTTCCTGCGCAACGACAACCGCGCACACCATGAAAACGAGCGCGGCGAAACCTATCTCACGAACCTTCATTCTGATCTGCCTTTCTGTTCTGCTCTCTTCTTTCCCTGGCCCGCTCGGCGCGGGCGTCGGGTCCCTTCTCAAGCGTCTGCGGCACCGGAACTGCGGGAGCGCCCATCTCCTTCAAGGCGGCATTCATCTTCTCGGCGTACTTCTGCGCCCCTTCCAGATCGCCGGCCTTGAGAAGAGCCTTAATCTCCATGAGCGCGCTCGCGTGCACGTCGGCGTTCTCGTTCGCGAGGCGGCAGTGTTCGTCAAGCGCCTGCTGCACGGTGTAGCCCTTCTTCACAAGCTCGGCAAGCTCGACGCGCGTGGCGAGAACCGCCGCCTTGAGCTCGCGCACTTCGGGCGTGTCGGTTTCGAGAATCTTTATTTCGGTGCCAAGCGACTTGCGGAAGGATTCGTCAAGAGTGGCGTCGTGCGGAAGAGGGGGGATTGAATGTCCAGGAGGGACGGAGACGACCATAGCGATCATCTGGTCGCTCACGTTGTCGAAGATGGGCGGTGGAGTGTGCACACGCTTCGCGGTGGTGCCGTCCGGCAACTGCACTCGCTCAACAATGTAGCCCGACTTGTTAGTGACCACCGAAAGAATAACCTCGTTTGTCGCCGCAGACGCGCTCACTTCAGGCGCGACGGCCTTGGCGGGAGCATTTGTCGCGATAGACGCGGCGGGGGCCTTCGGATGCCGGACAGGTCCAGGGCCTTTCTCCACCCTTGCGCCTGACTTGGTGTTGCCATCGCGGACGCTTCCCGCTGGCGTCCGCAAAAAGAAGAACCACACTACCGCGCCAATGGCCACGAGCGCAAGTGCTAGTGCAAGGGTTCGAATGAAGGCGTGAGAGTTTGAAGGCATGGAGGTCTGTGGCGTACGCTCTTTAGCGGGACTGAAAACGCCGGACGACTTGGCACCACCCTTTGATTTTGCAGCGCCTTCTTTTATCGAAACAGGCGTGATGCCGCGCGCACGGCACGCGGCCACACATGCGGCGCGATCGGCCGCCTCGAGCGTGGTGCTGGCAATCGAGCCGTCATCCGCGCGATATGTGATTGTGTAGTTTGTCATGGGCGCTCCATGGATGCTGACAGGAGAATCGTTGAAGATGCGTTGACGTGTCGTTGGACATTATTATAGCACAAATTGAGGCGGTTGTGTTGGAGAGAGTGGAGTGGCCAAGGCAGGGCAGAGGGCAAAGGCTGCTGGGTGGGGTAAAGGGATAGTAAGCGATTTTAAGAGATTTTAAGGGATAAAAGCCGCTCACGATTTGCGCTAGGCGGATTATGTGACTGTTGCTTGAGCGTGGCTACGGAGCCATCACGGCCCAGCAGGGCCATTCGAGAGCGGCAGCTGTGCCATCCCTTTATCCCTATCACTTGATATCCCTTAGAATCGCTTATTATCCCTTGGCCACCCTGCAACTGCCACGGCTTCCCGCAACTGCCACGGCCGCCCCACCACGGCCACCTGGCTCATGCGATAGGGGTAAGCGATGGCGAAGATGCCGCTCTCAAGGCGCCAGGCTATTTCTTGGCTCTGCGCCCCAGAGCAAAATCTGGGAAAGAAAGGAAACGAAAAATGAAGAAACTCATGTTTGGAATGGCTGCGGCCCTTGCCCTCTGCGGCATGGCCATCGAGTCCAGCAACGTGGTGGGGTATGACACAAAGGATG
>JAFXIL010000063.1 GCA_017563185.1 Kiritimatiellia bacterium
CGGAACGGGCGTCGTGCGGGAAGTCGACATGGATACGATCATCCCGGACGATTCGCTCACGATCGACGAAGGCGCCGTCGCGCCGTGGCAGTCGCTCATGTGGTCGCTCATGAAGGACATCGCGCGCGACCATCTCGGCGTCAGGACGGACGTCCCGTGGCGCGACCTCACCGACCGCGAGCGCGACATCGTCCTTCACGCCCCGCCGGAAAAGCACCACATGGTCTATCAGATCAAGAAGGATGGACGCTCCGGCGAAATGGACTTCACCTTTTTCAACGCCATCAACACCATCGAAAACGCGCTCAAGAACGTGAAGGACGAGAAGGGCATGAAGCGCGTCGCGAAGTTCCTGAAGGAAGGTCCCTGCCCCGACTGCGGCGGCATGCGCCTTTCGGAACGCGCCCGTGCGCCGCTCCTGCGCGGCATTCCGCTCGACAAGGCGTGCGAAATGACGCTTGCCGAGGCGGAGGAGTGGGTGCGCGGCGTTCCCGCATCGCTGCCGAAACCTATGCGTCCGATGGCGGAACGCATCTGCGAATCGTTCCACGATACGTCGCGCAGGCTGATCGAACTAGGTCTTTCGTATCTCTCGCTCGACCGCGCCGCATCGACGCTTTCCACCGGCGAGCGTCAGCGCATGCAGCTCGCCCGCGCCGTTAGGAATCGGACGACGGGCGTCCTGTATGTTCTCGATGAGCCGTCCATCGGGCTCCATCCGTCGAACCTGGAGGGGCTGACGGGCGTGATGGACGATCTTGTCGCAGACGGCAATTCGGTGCTGCTCGTCGACCACGACACGCAGGTGCTCGCGCATTCCGACTGGATCGTGGAACTCGGCCCTGGTGCCGGCGCGAACGGCGGCCACCTCGTCGCGGAAGGCACGGTGAGCGCGATCGCGAAGAACCCCAAATCGCAGATAGGGCCATTTTTAGCCGCAAAGGACGCAAAGATCGCAAAGGAGGAATCTCTGCGTCCTTTGCGTTCTTTGTGGCAAAAAAATCCTGTAATCTCACTTTCCACTTCGGCGATCCACACCGTGCAGCCGCTGGAGGTATCGTTCCCGAAGGGCAAGCTTTCGGTCGTGACGGGCGTTTCGGGAAGCGGCAAGACCACGCTGATTCTCGAAAGCCTCGTGCCGGGGCTTGCCGCGCAGATCGGGAAACATGCGCTCCCCGCGCACGTCCGCGCGCTTTCTGCGCCCGGTATCGCGCAGGTGAAGCTTATCGACGCGACGCCGATTGGCATCAACATCCGCTCGACTGTCGCAACGTACGCGAACGTACATGACGAACTCCGCAAGATCTACGCCCGCACGGCGGACGCAAAGGAGCGTGGATACAAGGCAGGCGACTTCTCGTACAACACGGGCGCGCTGCGCTGCCCGACCTGCGACGGCACGGGCGAAATCAACCTCGACGTCCAGTTCCTGCCGGATGTCGATATTCCCTGCCCCGACTGCCGCGGCGCGCGCTACGCGAAAGCGGCGTTCGCCGTCAAGCGCAAGGGCGTGTCGCTCCCCGAGCTGATGGCGATGAGCGTCGACGAAGCGCTTGTGGCCTGCGCGGATTTGCCAATCGTCAAGAGCCGTCTTCAGACGCTCCACGACATCGGGCTTGGCTATCTCACGCTGGGCGAGGAGACGCCGGGGCTTTCCGGCGGCGAGGCACAGCGGCTCAAGCTTGCGAGCGAAATGGGGCGCGGACAGGGCGACACGGTTTTCGTGTTCGACGAGCCGACGATCGGACTTCATCCGCTCGACGTGCGTACGCTGATGGACGTGTTCCGCCACCTGATCAGCAACGGCGCCACCGTGATCGTGATCGAACACGACCTCGACGTCATCCGCGCGGCGGACTGGATCGTCGATATGGGCCCCGGCGGCGGCAAGGACGGCGGCCGCATCGTCGCCACCGGCACCCCCTCTAAAATCAAATCCTACCCCCGAAGCGTGACCGGTCGCTACATCTGATGAGCGCGATTGTCCGCACAAGAATGATGAGAAATGCTAAACTAATCTTTCGTTCCGCGGCATGGCTATTATAGACAAGAATTCTTCCAACGATGAGAAGGTGGTCTTCTTTCGCTCTTTGTTCAGTGGGAGGGGCGATGTGTTCGCCAAGCGCTATGATAACGCTAAAACAGGAAAGAAGGGTTATTCTCCCTATTGCGAAAACCAGTGGGTGCGTGGGCTGTGTGGCTTGATACACGGCGTGAAATGTTCTGACTGCTCCAATCGAAAGTTAAAGCCCGTTTCGGATGAGGTAATCCGATGGCATCTGCGAGGAAGGGATGGTGGACAGAAACCATTTGAGATGGGCGCATATCCGATGGCAAAAGACGAAACGGTCTCTTTTGCTGTTATTGACTTTGACGAATCGTCTTGGCGGAGAGACGCCTTGTGCGTAGTGCGAAAAATCCGTGAGCTGGCTCTGCCGATTGCATTGGAGCGATCAAGGTCTGGGAAAGGCGCGCACATCTGGTTCTTTTTCGAGGAACGCATCAGCGCGCGGATGGTGCGCGCAGCATTGTTCTATATCATTACTCTAACGTTGGAGGCACATCCGGAAATCAACCTAGACTCATACGACCGCATAATACCAAATCAGGCGACGCTCCCCAAAGGCGGTTTCGGCAACCTTATCGCACTCCCCCTTCAGTTTGAGGCGCGTAAACTCGGGAACAGCTGTTTCGTCAATGATGACTGGGTGCCGTATGACGATCAATGGGCATTCCTTTCATCGGTGCGCCGACTGGCGAAGACGGAAATTGCAGCGCTAGTAGTGCGCGCCAAGACCGAAAACCGTTCATTGGTTGAAATAGGGAATGCGGCGCGTGACGAAGAAAAGCCATGGACGTTCTTTCTTCCATTGTGGTCCACTTTGACACCTGGAGATTGTCCAACTCAGATTTCCGAGAAACCGATTGAGGTGGTGCTTGCCAACCGTGTTTATGTTTCACAGGAAGGTTTGTCAGACGAATTGCGGAGCCGTCTGATCAGAAGTGCGTCGTTTACTAATCCCGAATTCTACGAAGCAGAGCGCATGCGGTTTTCCGTGTACGGCAAGCCACGCATCATATCCCGCGCACTGAATGGCGGCAAATATCTTGAAATGCCGAGGGGATGTCTTGATTCAGCGGTCCAGATACTGAAAGACGGCGGATTGAAGGCGCACATTGACGACAAGCGCTATGGTGGGGTCCCGTTGCAAGTTGAGTTCTACGGTGAGCTGAGACCAGAGCAAAAAGCAGCAGCTGCAGACATCGCGAAGCATGATACGGGCATACTTGCCGCTGGTACGGCGTTTGGCAAGACAGTTGCCGCGCTCGCTATAATTGCGCAGCGAAAGACCAACACGCTCATCCTCGTAAATCGTCGCCAACTTCAGGCACAGTGGATTGCAAGAATCGCGTCATTTTTCAACATCCCCGAAAAAGACATTGGCAAGATTGGCGGCGGTTCCGGTCGGTGGACGGGGAGGATAGACGTCGCGTTGATGCAGAGCCTTTGCCGCAAGGGCGTTGTCGATCCGCGTGTGAAAGAGTATGGGCAGATTATCGTTGATGAATGCCATTCCGTGGCGGCGGAATCGTTTGAGGCCATAGTAGATGCCGCCCCGTGCCGATATGTTTTGGGGCTGTCTGCGACCGTGATGCGCAAGGACGGACACGATCCACTCATCATGATGCAACTTGGGCCGATTCGGCACCGGGTTGATGCCAAACAACTCAGCCGTCGTGAGCCCTTTGCGCATGTCGTTCATGTCAGACAGACAAGTTTTCGCATGAAGATCGAACTCCCTGAAAATGACGGACATTTTGACTACGATGGGATGCTGAAAGAGATGATCGCAAACGTCCCTCGTAACCGCCTGATTGCAGAGGATGTTATCGCTGCGGTGAAAGAGGGGCGTTCGCCTGTTATCCTCAGCGAGCGCCGAGAACATGTCGCCGTATTCGAGGCACTTCTGGAAGGACGCGTGAAAAATGTTGTTTCGCTTACAGGCGGCATGGGAGTGAAGACAACGCGGGAACGCAAGGAAGGACTTGCTGCGATAGGTGATAGCGAGGAACGTGTCATTATTGCAACGGGTTCATATCTTGGTGAAGGTTTCGATGATTCACGCCTTGACACGCTTTTCCTTGCAACGCCCATATCATGGAAAGGGCGAATTACGCAGTATGCCGGACGGCTTCACCGCCTTCATGACGGGAAACGTGAAGTACGCATCTACGACTATCTTGATTCCAATGTTGCCGTTTGCCAGAAGATGTTTGAAAAACGGCGGAACAGTTATCAGGCGATTGGTTATACGATGATGGTGCCGCTGGGAGTGATGGAGGGGTGGCCAGCGGAAGTGCGTCTTCCGGTAGAACCCAAATGGAAGGAACGGTTTTCCGACAGCGTGAGGCGTCTGTGCAGAGACGGCGTGGATGTTGCACTCGCAGACCTTTTCCTTCGGGCAACATTGGCAATCCAAGGAGGCAGTGCCGAAGAGGCCGTCAAGGTAAGCCCCAAAGAATCCGCCCAGCGATTCCTCTTCGCGCGGCTTGACTCGCTTTACGGCAATCAAGGAATGTTCGAGCAAAATAGCCGATTGCCGATACCATGTGGCACAAATCCATATCTTGAAGTGGATATTTGTTCAGAAAGGATAAAACTGGCGATCAAGTTGGACACGCCGGAATCCATCTCTGACATTTCGTTTTACCGCCTTGCCAGGCGTGAAGATGCGCTTCTGCAACGAAACGGGTATCGCGTACTTCGTTTCCTGGCAGAAGATGTTTGCGAACGCCTTGACGCGGTTCTTGGTGTGATTGGACTGTTCTGCGCTCCAATGCTCAAAAAGATAACTTGAACTGGCATTTTCAGTTACAGTTAATTTGCTGATGTGATGTAGTCCGGTTCATAAAAATGATATAATATTCGCGTTCAGAGGCGTCAAAAAGATTTCAATTGTTGAAAGGATGCGAAGTGAAAAAGACAAGCGAACGCGACATCAAGGGAACTGTTGTCCGCGTCGTGAAGATCAACGGCGAGGACTTCGTTTGCCTTACCGACATGGCGAAACTCAAGTCGGAGGACGCGCAGCAGACAATCAGCAACTGGATGCGTAACCGCATGACACTTGAATATCTGGGCCTCTGGGAGGAATTGTACAACCCGGATTTTAAACCCCTCGGATTCGAGTGGTTTAGAAAAGGACAAGCCGCCAATCCGACGCTTAAAGGCAATCAGCGCGACTACGCTACCATCAACCAGCTCATCTGCATTTCCAACATGGAGAACATTAACGCCGTCATGATCAATGACGGCATCCCCCAACCGCAACGCCTGAAGAAGTTAAACGAAATCGCCATCCAGCAAATGCGCATCCTCTCCGAAGTAGAGGGGAGGAAGTTTCTAAAGTGATAGACGGTGTTTAACTGAAGGGATGGCATGGAAAAAGTCGAAAGATGCGACTGCAAGGTGAAACGCACACGGCTTGTCTGGATTATTGACTGGCTATGTGGTGCGCTGTTGATTGGAATTACTGTCTGGGTGGCGTGTCGCTACGCCGCGATGCCAGACAAGATTCCCACTCACTTTGGCGCGGACGGCGTCATTGACGGCTATGGTGGCAAGAGTATGATTTGGTGTTTGTTGGCCATCATGTGGGTTCTCGTCATCGTGATGTCAGTTACGGAACTGTTTCCAAGACACTGGAATGTTCCTTTCAAGGTTACGAAGGAAAACCATAGCCGAATGATGACTCTGACATGGCATTTAATCAGCACTACAAAGTTGCTTGTTGCGAGTTTGTTTGCGTATTTGATTATCATGTCCATGCGAGGAGAAAACCTGTCGGTATATTTTACGCCAATGGTCTTGACTGCAGTTTGTGCAAATTCCTTGTACTGGGTTGTTCGGCTTTTCCAGAACCGATAATGCCACGAAGGCACTTCAAAGAAACGAAAGAGGAAAAGTGAATGAAGAATAACCTTATTAAAGCGTTTTCTTGATGGTTTCGGGCTGAGAGCGCATGAAGTGCCGGTGAAGCCGGACGAAGACACGACAAGAATTTAAAGGAGAACAAAAATGAAGTGCAAAAATGGTAAAACGGCGGCCGCTTCGGCAGGACCCGAATACGACGCGAGGTTCGCGGCGTTGACGTGGGACGACTTGGAAAACTTTGCAGGTACACGTTCGGTGAAGCGCGGCAAAGGCTATGTTTCGCGTGTCAGCGGAATATGCGTTGATGGTAAAGGCGCCGTTATCGCGTCTGCACAAGGCCGAGAGGAATATGCCACTAAGGTATGGTTTGGCGATGACGGCAAACTCCATTCCGACTGCTCATGTCCAGTGGGATTCGCCTGCAAGCACGCAGTTGCGTTGACACTGAAGGTGATTGATGAGGTCAAGGCTGGTCGGAAGCCTGTCATGGTCGCGGCCGATGACGAGCGCCTTGAAGAGTTCTTGTCCGCTGATGATGATTTCGATGAAGATTCGGACGAGGACGAAGAGGGAAAATCAGGCACACGCGGCGTTTCTGTCCGTGCGCCCAGACAGAAACAGGATCCCGTCCTTGCCTATCTTCTGGGCCTGAAGCCCGACGCGGCAAAGGATCTTCTTGTCGAAATCGCCGCTCAATTCGACGAGGTACGCACGGAACTGCGGCGGAGGATCGAACTCGCGAAATCCGACGTAGACACTCTTGCGGACAAGGCAAAGAAGGCGATTCGCGATGTGACGGCAACGGCATGCAGGATCTACGTCTGGGGCGACAGAGACCGCTCGATATATCCGGACTACGGTGAGGCGCAACAATTTCTCGAACGGCTGCTCGAGCTGAAGGCATACGACAAGTTGATCGCGCTAGCCGACTATCTGACGAAGCGCGCCGTCGCGCAGATGGAAATGTCCGAGAACGGCGAAGGGGAGATCGGATACGAGGCCGACACGTGCATGGAGGTCATTGCCAAGGCAGTCATGCGCTCCAGTATGTCGGACGTGGACAAAATTCTTTGGTTTCACAATCTGCATGACAAAGACGAGTACTGTTTCTATGAGGACATCAAGGGCACATGGGGGGCTCCGAAATCATGCGCCACGTCTGCCTGGGTCGAAGTCGCAGATGTCCTTTCAAAGGAACTCTCCTCGCAGGGTGATGTCGGCAACGGGATTTCCATCCACGGGCGACATCTCTCGTCCGAAATTGAAGAAGCTTTGCGATTCGCCGGGCGGCGTGCCGAAGTGTTGGATTTCAAGAAGCGTGCCGTCGCGAAGACCGGCGACTACGGTACGCTGGTGCAGGACCTTATCGAAGGTGGTGACCTTAAGGAAGCGAAGGAGTGGTGCTTCCTTGGAATCAAGGAGCAGGGAGACTACGGCAAGCGGGAACTTCGTAGCCGTTTGATCGAAATAGCCGAACGGGAGAAGAATCCGATTGATGCCTGTTCCTATGCCGCCGACGCGTTCTTCGATTCTCCGTGGCGAGATAGCTACGAGAAGCTCATGGTTGCCGCACGAAAGGCAGACGTGTACGAGCAAGTTCACAAGGGCGCTCTTGACTTTCTTGAGAAGGGTGTTTTACCGTGGGAGACGAAGAAGAGCCGGTGGCCGTTGCCGAAACTGCTTAAACCGAGCCGTGATAGAAACACGGAATTCCCGCGCATTGACATTCTAATCGACGTCGCCTTGATGGAAGACAGATTGGAAGATGCCATCAAGTGGTACGCCTCCAAAAGCAAGCCAACAACAAATTACCATTCGTACCTCTATAGGGGCACGGAAGGCGATCAGGGATGGGCCGTCGCCGAAAAGGTGGCAGCCAGATTCCCGGACGATGCGATTTCGATCTGGCTCCGGCTGATAGCGGCGAATCGTGGCAAAACGGGCAATTGCTACTATGAACAAATCGCCCAGGCTTTGGTCAACATGCGTCCCGTCATGAAACGTGCCGGCCGGCTTGACGAATGGAAGGCGCTCATTGTGGAGATACGAACGACCGATAAGGGGAAGCGTAACCTCATGAAAATCCTTGATGGAATCGAGCGCGGTCCGCAACCCCCTATGCCAATCATAGCCGATCGATAAATGAGACGATCTGCCAATGTTCGCTGAGCGTACTTTGTGACTAGAGATCAAGACAATGAAAAAGATACGCTGTCCATATTTCGAGCTGAACGACCTGGAGCGCGCGTACCACGACAAGGAATGGGGGACGCCGTGCCGGAACGACCGCAAGCTGTTCGAGTACCTGATGTACGAGGTGCTGCAGTGCGGTCTGAGCTGGGACACGATCATCCAGAAACGCGCGGCGTTCCGCGTCGCGTTCGAGCGATTCGACTTCGAGAAGATCGCCCGCTACGGCGCGCGCGACATCGCGCGCAGCTTCAAGTTCCTCGGCTCTGTGACCGTCTATGCGTACATGCAGTCCGTCGGCCTCGTCAACGACCATGCGCGTTTCTGCTTCCGTTACAGGGAGCTTAAGGAAATGGAGTGAATGTATGGGCAGGCGTCTGACCGGGTTTGACTATTCGCGGCCGTTGTTCTACATGGTGACGGTCACGTGCCATGCCGGGCGGCAGGCGCTGTCGGAGATTGTCGCTCCCGGCAAGTGCCAGATGAATGCCATCACCCGCGCGATGGTGAACTGCATTCGCAATTTCCATCTTGGCTGCAAGGCGATTGCGCCGATCGAGTGCTTTTCGATCATGCCAGATCATATCCATCTGCTGATCAGGATAAGCGAACAGGTAGGAGCAAAACTCTTAAGCGGAGAGAACCAGCGGCCTTTTGCGAATGGTGCGTCGGCTGCCGGCTCTGGCGATCTTAAGAGTTTTGCACCCTTCATCCCGCTCCGCCTTGAGGCGATTGTCGGTATGCTCATGCAGGCATTGGAAGGGCGTTATGCCGAGGTGACTGGTAGGCGCGAGGAGGTCTTCGAATCGAGCTGGCACGACTGGATCGTGATGGCCGAGGGGCAGCTCGCCGCCTTTACGCGGTATATTCGCGAAAACCCGCGCCGGGCATGGTTGCGCCAGGAGAACCGCCGGTATTTCTTGCAGGTGAGGCGTGTTCCATTCGCCGGCCGTGAGTGGTTCGCCTACGGCAACATGGATCTGCTGGAACTGCCCGTGATCGAACCTTTCCGTTGTTCGCGTAAATGGGCCGAGGGTGGTCCTGAGTGGCGCGAGGCCATCGGAAGGGCCATGCGCATTGGTCCCGGCGGGGCGGGCGCGGGGACGTTCATGAGTCCATGCGAAAAACTTTGCGGCAACGAGATATTCAAGGCGGGCGGTGCGTTGATTGTGCTTTCGCCCGAAGGGTTTGGTGCGCGTTGGCATCCGCCGCGTAACAAAGAAGCGTTGTGCGCGAAAGGGCGTATGCTCTTCCTTTCTCTTTGGGAGCCGCAGGCCGCAAAGCCCGACAATGCCACGCTCTACGCGCGCTGCCACGAGATGGGGGATGTGCTTTTGGAAGCGAAACGCTTAGGTACGAGTAAGGCTCTTAAGAGCGTATCCTCTAAGAGTTTTGCCCCTAAAGAGGGGAATGATGAATAGCGATAGCAACAAGGCCGAGATTCGTCGCGCGATGAAGGCGCGGCGGAAGGAGCTTTCGGCGGACGAGAAATCCGCTGCGGACGCCGTCATCTGCGAAAAGCTCAAGGCGCGGAGCGACATTGGCGAGATGGTCGATCCATTTGACTTCGGCTCTCCGCTTGCCGTCTATCTCGCCTCGCAGGACGAGATTAACATCGATCCCTACATCGAGTATATGCTGCGTGCGGGCGTTGAAGTGGTTGCGCCGCGCTGGAACGGCGAAACCTACGAACTCGCCCGGTTGAAGGGGCTGAACGAGAAAAATATGCGGCGCGGGCCGATGGGAATCCGCGAGCCGGTCGACGCAGATATCGTGGAGCCGAAGGAAGTTTCAGCGTGGATCATCCCGGGGCTTGCGTTCACGCGCGGCGGCAAGCGCCTTGGCTACGGCGGCGGATGGTACGACCGGCTTCTCGCTTCCGCGCCGAAAGATGCCGTCAAGATCGGCGTGGCCTATTCGTTCCAGATTGTAGATGATCTCCCAGGTGAGCCGCATGACGTCCCGCTCACTGATGTTGTCGATGAGAAGGACATGGCTCTTGGCATGGAATTCGTCTTCTAAGCCCGCAAGCCCGGCCGCTACGCTCTTGCAGATTCGCCGATTCGGCGTGTGTAGATTTGCCGTTGTGCGGCGGCGGAAAATTTGCTACACTATCAAAAACACGAACATGATAAGCCTTTCTAACACGCAGTTCCAGCGCTTCGTCGATTTCGCGAGCGCGCAACCTGACGCCGCCAAGTCCAAGACCGTGGCGACGATTGACGCCGGCCCCGCCGAGCCCGGCGCAGAACCACTTGCGGACAGAACAATCACGGCCACGGCCGGCGACAGCGTCGGCAAGATGTTCAATCGAAAATCTCGTGAAGCACTTCGAGGCCCATCCGGAGATCGCCGGACAGTTCGCCATCGGCGTGAGGCAGGGATGCGAAAAGAAGTTCCTGGACGCCGTCAAGAAGAACCTGACGCAGAACTTCAAGATCTGCATGGACAAGCCCTCGTTCGAGATAACCGGCTTCACCCAGGAGGTGCTGTAGCCCGGCGCCTTTGCGGCCGTCGCGGCGGGCGGCCGCCGTTTCACGGCAAATGAGGTGGAAATGAAAGATGGCAAATACAGGTTGCTGGTCATAAACCCGGGCTCGACTTCGACGAAAGTCAGCCTGTTCGAGGACGAGACGTCGGTCTTCGAGCGGAAGCTCTTCCACGAGGCGTCGGAGCTTCTCAGGTTTTCGCACGTCAACGACCAGATGCCGTTCCGCCGCGGCGTGATCCTGGACATGCTCAAGGCGGAGGGCGTGGATCCCGACACGATCGACGCGTTCGTCGGCCGCTGCGGCGGGACGCACTCCCAGCCGAGCGGCGTCATCCGCGTCGACCAGAACCTCTACGACGACGCCGTGAAGGGCGTTGACGGCTCGGAGCATCCCGCCAAGCTCGGGGTGATGCTTGCGTGGAAGTTCGCGGAGGAGTTCGGGAAGTCCGCCTTCACGCTCCATCCCACGACCGTGGACGAGCTCAACGACTACGCGCGGCTCACGGGCATCAAGGGACTGTACCGCTTTGCGCACACGCACTGTCTGAACCAGAAGGCCGTGGCCGAGTTCCACGCCAAGAAGATCGGCCGCAGGTACGAGGACTGCAACTTCATCGTCGCGCACATCGACGGCGGCATCACCGTGGCCGCCCACGAGCATGGCCGTACGGTTGACAGCAACATGGGCGCGGACGGGGACGGCGCGTTCTCCCCCACCCGCATCGGCTCGCTGCCGGTCCTGACGGTGCTCGACTACCTGGAGACGCATTCCGCCGACGAGCTGCGCCGCCGCTGCACGCGCTCCGGCGGATTCGTGGATTACTTCGGCACGTCCAACTCCGACACGATCCACGCGCTCGTGGAGAAGGGCGACAGGAAGGCGACGCTCGTGTGGAAGACGATGATCTACCAGATATGCAAGCTGATCGGCGAGATGGCGGTGGTCATGTGCGGGAAGGTGGACGGGATCATCCTCACCGGCGGACTCGTCCGCTTCGACGACATCGTCAAGGGCATCGAGAAACACTGTGGTTTCATCGCGCCGGTCAGCGCGTATCCGGGCGAGATGGAGCAGGAGGCGCTGGGACTCTCCGCGCTCAAGGTCCTGCGCGGGGAAGTCGTCCCGCTCACGTATTCCGGCCGCGACGTGTGGCAGGGCTTTGCAGGGATGGATCTTTGATCCGGAAGGAGGCCGACATGGAAGTGGTGAAGAGAATCAAGGCGAAGGCGCGCGCCTCCGTGAAGCGCATCGTGCTGCCAGAGGGCGACGAGCCGCGCACGGTCGAGGCGGCGCGGATCGTCGCGGAGGAGGGCGTGGCGGAGCCGATTCTGCTCACGCCGGAGCTGATCGCACGCGCGGAGAACAAGTCCCGCTTCGATGCATACGCCGCGAAGTTGTACGAGCTCCGCAAGGCGAAGGGCCTCACCGAGGAGGCTGCCGCCAAGTTGGTGGCCGATCCGATGTACTACGGAATGATGATGGTGAAGGAGGGCGATGCGGACGGTCTCGTCTCCGGTGCCGTCCACTCGACGGGCGACATGCTCCGCCCGGCGCTGCAGATCATCAAGACCGCGCCGGGGATGAAGCTCGTCTCTTCCGCTTTCCTGCTGGAGAGCCCGTTTACGGCGTTCGGGCAGAATGGCCTTTTGGTCCTCGCAGACTGCGTGGTGAACCCGTGCCCGAGCGCGGAGGAGCTTGCGAACATCGCTGTGGCGACGGCGAATACCGCCCGTGCGCTCTGCGACTTCGAGGAGCCGCGTGTCGCCATGCTGTCGTTCTCGTCGAAGGGCAGCGCGGAACATCCGCTCGTCGAGAAGGTGCGCGAGGCGACGGCCATCGCCCATACGCTCGCGCCGGATCTTCTTCTTGACGGAGAGTTGCAGTTGGATGCCGCCCTTGTCCCGGAGGTCGGGGCGATCAAGGCGAAGGGGAGCCCCGTGGCCGGGCGCGCGAACGTGCTCATCTTCCCTGACCTCCAGGCGGGAAACATCGGCTACAAGATCGCCCAGCGTCTGGGCGGCGCGTCGTGCTTCGCCGTCCTTCAGGGACTCGCAGGTCCCTGTAACGACCTTTCGCGCGGATGCTCCGTAGAAGACATCGTCAACACCATAGCCGCCACGGCCGTGCAGGCGGCGGGACGCTAGCGCACATGCTGGGATTCGGACAGTTCGGGCGGATACGCCAACGAACGCGACGGCTTCTCGCCGCCGTGGGCGCTGCCTTGCTGCTCGGATTCCAGGTTCTCTCGGCAGCCTATGTCGCGCACGAGGCCGATCATGACTGTAGCGGCGACGACTGCCAGATATGCGTTCAGCTTCAGCAGTGCGTCGCCAATTTCCAGCTTCCCGTTCGTCAGGAATGCGCTTGTGGCGGGCGTCTTGAACTTCGCGGACTCCATGTCGCTCAGCCTTCCCGTGACGATCATTTGCGCGCTCGTGCGCCACGGCGTGGCCGTGATCCCCGACTACATCCGGCGGCGGCACGGCGCGACGGCGGTTTCGGACGGCGAAGAGCGGCATGAGGGTCCCGCACGTGATGAGGGACGTGAAGAGGCTCATCTTCCCGCGCTACCACCAGCTGGATGCGGGGATGTTCCAGGCGGACTTTGACGGGATGCGTTTGGGTTTGGTATAATATCGCCAAGGCAAATTGCCGATAATGTCAGGGGCAAGCCAATGTCAAATTCAAGAGAACAGAACATGTCCGTGATTGCGGTGTGCGCGTGCGTTGCTGTGTTCGCCTCGCTCGCGGCAAATGCGCACGCCACAATTCTGGATGTGGCGAAAAGCGCAGGCAAGGGCGCGATGGTGCTTGCCTACGGCGGAGACTGGAGCAGGGCGGGACGGGCAGTATGCGCCACATACGAGAGCGCTGCGTTCAAGAAGGCGGTGGGGGCGCGCTACGTGACGGGACTGCTGGACGTGCGCGAGAAGCCCACGCCCGAAAGCGAGAAGGCCGGCAAGTGGGCGGCGCCCGCCGACCTCGCCTCCTTCAGGCTCCCCGCGCTCTTTCTTGTGGGGACCAATGGACGCGGCTTCCTGGCCCTTGAGAGCATCTCGATTTCGACCACTGCCGAAGAGCTTGCCGCCCGGGTGGGCGAGGCCGAACGCGTGCGCGACAAGGCCGAGGCGCTTATCGCCGAAGCTGGAAAACTCAAAGGCGCGGACGCGGCCGAAAAGCTGGGCGAGGCGCTTGAGCTCATGGAGCCGCTTCTGGGCGGCACGGAGCGACTTCTCGGCAAGAAGTGCTACGGCGGAGTGTTCAGCCGCCTGAAGGAGCTCGACCCTGACGACGCCACCTCGTGGCAGCGGCGCTTTACGATGGGGTCCGGCGTGAAGCTCATCACCGACGTCACCGCTGCGCGCAAGAGCGGCAACTTCGCAAAGGGCGAGAAGATCATCGAGCGCGAGAAGGCGAAGTCGGCGCGTCACCTCACGCTCACGCAGCGCCAGGCGATCGAGATGCTGCCGTTCGCGCTGTACCGGGCGGACGAGTCGCGCAGGGCGGAGAACATAAGGCTGCTCGACCGCATCGCCTCTCAGGATAGCACTACGCTCTGGGGCATGGCGGCCGTTGGCTTCATGCGAAGATACGGTGCGCCCGAGGCGGCGAAACATCTAAAGCCGCAGCCGCAGAGGGAGATTCTGCGTCCGCGCGGCAAGGCGACCGGGGAAAAGAGCCCCGGTTGCCTCAAGGCACTTTGGGATGATGTCAAGGTCGTCGAGTCCATGCAGGGCGCCAACGGCCTTGCGCGCATCACTTCCGTCCAGAGCGAATCGCTCGTTCGCGCACACATCATGCTTAGCGCAGGTGCGCTTGCGGATGAAGGGGTGATCGCGAAGATACAGGGTCTCGAAGGGGGAGAGCGTTTCCTTGCAGCGTTCTTCTCGGACCGCGAGTGGATGGAGGCGTTCGCCGGATCGGGTCCGTGGCGCCATGGCGCGGCAGCCGCTCTTGAGCTGCTGGACCTCATGGCGTGGAACGAACCCGGCGTGTACACCAACGCGTTCCTCCGCAATGCCGCGACTGCGTTCGCGTTGAACTTCTCGCCCACGAGCCCTCCGCCCGAAGGCGTCGCCGCGCGCCTGCCAGAAGGAGCTGGCGCACCCAAGCCGATGCCGAACGACGCCGCGCTCGTTCGCACGCTTCAGCTCTTCAAGGAGTTCTCCGACGCGGGACGGCTGCACGACTCCGTGTATGGCCTGAGCGTCTATGAAATGCGCTATCTGCTTTTCCCGTGGGAGAGAAACGACCCGGAGGACCTCGCCGCGCTCAACGCCTACTGCAACACCACGATGGAGAAGACGTGGCGCCTCGCGTTCAAGGTGCCGTACCGCATGTACAACTGCTTCGGGGACCTGATCCACAAGCCGGAATACTATCAGCCATGGCTGCATACGCAGTCGAGGTTCATAACGAGTCCGGATATAGGCGGCGTGTGCGGAATGATATCGTCCTTCGGCGTCACGCTGTGCCATGCGCACGGGATGATGGCGGTGACGGCCGGGCAGCCGGGCCACTGTGCGTTCGTGGTGCGTCCTGCGCGCGGCGATCCGCGCCAGTGGCTCACACGCTACTACATCAAGCCGTTCACCGGGGCGCGCTTCAGCGTGCTTGGCTTCGGCGGCTACCAGAGCCTCCTTGCAGGCGAAGAGCTCTACACCGGCACGACTATTGCCGCGCGCGAGCATGCGCGGTGGCTCGGCGACGTGCTGAATGCGACCAAGCGCAGTGAGTACTTCTCGCGCGATGCCGTGGCCGCGTACAGGCGCGCGATGGAGAGCGCGCCAGGCAACTGGCAGGCGGGCGACGCCTGGCGCAGGCATCTGAAGGCCAGCGGCGCGCCGCAGAGCGAGTGGAACGAGTATGCCGACGTCGTGCTGAAGACGGCGTCGTGGCGCGTGCCGGTGATGACGAATCTGATGAAGGACTACTTCGACACGCTTGCCGCGCCAGGCAAGGAGGCCGAGCTCGACGATGCGATGGCGCGCACGCTTCTTGCCGTGCGCCTTCCTGAGCGGAAGTGCTCGGAGTATCCGAACTACGCGTCGCTCTTGGGCGTGGCGCTGGAGCGCGTGGGGAAGAAGTCGTCGAACAGGCTCTTCAGAATCTACTCGAAGGTGCTTGAGGGGCTGCCGCGGGAGGGAGACTTCTTCATGCAGGCGTTCGCGTGGGGGGCGAGAAGGTATTTCGGCCGTCCGAAATTCGAAGACGAGTACGTAAAGCTCGTTACGAGGCTGCTGGAGGGGGGCACGCCGCATGGAAAGGGCGGCAGGGACGACGGGGCGAAGCAGACGCTGCGCAAGCTGGTGGTGGCGGCGGAGAACGCGGCGCTGCGGGAGAGGAGGGAGAACGTGGTGGCGCTGATGGAGAAGCTGTATCCCACGCCGCCGATCACGGGAGGAAAGGCGTATCCGACGGAGGACTTTGGAGCGGTGCTCATATCGTCCAACGCCTTCGTGCAGGTCTCGAAGAGCACCGCGACGGACAGACCCGAACGCCACCAGGAGCTGTGCGACGCGTCGCCTACGCGTCCGCTCAGGTTCGGGCAGCCGGTGAACGCGTGCGGCGCGAGAGATGGTACATGGGTGCGGCTGCAGTTTCCCGGCGAGTGCGAGGCGACTGGAATCGTGATCGTGAACACGCCGAACAGGAAACAGCGCGCGGCGCGGGTGCCGATGCGCGTGGAGACGTCGCTCGACGGCGTGAACTGGCGGAAGGCGGCAGACCTCGACAAGCCCGAGGCGTCATGGCGCGTGCCCCTCGACGGTTCGCGCGTCAAGTACGTGCGCGCATGGAGGGCAGGCGAGCACAGCGACAGCAGAATCGTGTTCCAGAAGTTCCTCGTGTATGGGCGGAGGCTGTACTAGAACCGGCAAAAAGGAGAAGGAGGCATGAACGTATCGCGAATGGGATTTCTGAAGAGCGCCCTCTCGGCGCTCGGATTCGGCGCATCGGGGGCATGGCGCGTGTTCGCGGCGCCGCCCGGATGGAAGCCGCCGAAGAACCCGAACCTCGTGTTCGGCGCGGTGAGCGACACGCATCTCGCCGCCGTCGCGGGAACGGAGAGGCCGCGCAAGGGCTGGACCCATGCGTACTTCCGCCGCGCCCTTGCGTACTTCCGCGACCAGAACGTGGACGCGGTGGTGCACTGCGGCGATCTCGCCCACCGCGGCATGATATCGGAGCTCCAGTACCACGCCAACGTGTGGAAGAATGTGTTCCCGGGCAACCGCGCGCCGGACGGACATGTGGTTGAAAAGCTGTTCGTCAACGGAAACCACGATACCGACGGCTGGGGATACGGCAGCAACTGGGCGCCTAGGGTGTACCCGGATCCGGCGGAGCGCGCGAAGCACGTGCTTTCGCCGAACATGGCCGGCCACTGGGAGCGCATCTGGGGCGAGCCGTTCCGGGAGGTGTGGCACAAGGAGGTGAAGGGCTACCACTTCTTCGGAAGGCACCACGGCGTCTCGGAGGCCAAGTTCGCGGCCCTCGTGAAGGCCGAGGCCGCGAAGGCGGGGCTTCTGAAGAGCGCAAGGCCGTTCTTCATGCTGTCGCACAAGAGGCCGAGCTCGGCGCTCCTCAAGGCTCTCAGGCCGTGCCGCAACGCGGTGGGGTTCTTCGGGCACTGGCACCACAGCTGTGTGGACTGGAACGCCATCTACTTCTTCAAGGGCGCGTCCTTCCCGAACGTGCAGGTGCCTTCGTGCGAGCCGCGCGGCAGCGGCGCGCTCGGCGCCGTGGCGCGTCTGCCGCCTGTTCTGCCCGGCGTGCCGGTCGAGGGCCAGGAGAACGTGGGCAAGACGCGCCAGGGGTATCTCGTGAGAGTGTATGACGACATGCTCGTCATCTCGCGCCGCGAGTTCGGCGTGGGTGGCAGTCTCGGGCCCGACTGGATAATGCCCCTGGGCCGGTACAAGCCGCACCCGCTCTCGTTCGGCGAGCTTGCCAGGCGCATCGGCGAGCCGCAGTTCCGTGCCGGGGCGGAGCTTGGCGTGTCGAAGGGCGGCGAAGGCGTCACGCTTTCGATTCCGCTTGCCGACGCCAATCCCGAGTCGCGCGTGTACGCGTATGACGTGAAGATCACGGGCGCGGACGAGCCGGTGTCGAGGCGCGTGTTCGCCGCGGGGTGCAATCTCCCGGCTGGACGCGAACCGAACGGCGGCGTCACGAAGATGTTCGTGCCGGCTGTAACCCTGCCGTGCGGCGACCTGCTCGCCGTCTCGGTTACGCCGTATTCGTCGCTCGGCACACATGGCCGCCCGATATCGGCGTTGATTTGACCGCTTGCCCGTTTTAGTTCCGTTTTCGTTCGCCTTTTTGCCGCAGTTGTGAAATCGAAGGGTTTTTGATATACTATCTACCTCTTTAGGCGAGAAGGAACGATGAAAATGAGAATTGCAATTGGCGCCGACCACGGCGGATTTGAACTGAAGCAGGCGATAGTGTCCGCGCTTCCCGAAGTTGAGTTCACGGACGCGGGGACGTTCGCGGCTGATAGCTGCGACTATCCCGACTTCGCCGATGCCGTGGCTGAGGCGGTCGCCGCCGGAAAGGTAGACTTCGGCGTGCTGGTGTGCACCACGGGCATGGGGATGTCCATGGCCGCCAACCGTTTCCAGAACGTGCGCGCGGCCTTGTGCCGTGATGCGGAGGACGCGCGCATCGCCCGCGCCCACAACGGCGCGAACGTGCTGTGCCTCGGCCAGAAGCGCACCGACGCCGCCACGGCAGTCGAGATTCTCAAGGCGTTCGTGGAGACGCCAGTGGACGACGCCGAGCGTCATGCGCGCCGCCGAATGAAGCTCGAGCGCGCGCAGCGCCTGAGCGACTTCTCTGTCCTTGCCGAGGCCGACCCCGAGATCTACGCCACCATCAAGGCGCAGGTCACCCAGGAGGACACAGAGATAAACCTCATCGCCTCCGAGAACACTTCGTCCCGCGCCGTCCGCATCGCGGCGGGCAGCGTTCTCATGAACAAGTACGCCGAGGGCTACCCGGGGAAGCGCTGGTACTCCGGCTGCCTGCCCGTCGACGCCGCGGAGGACCTCGCCCGCAGACGCGCTTGCGAGCTCTTCGGCGCCGACCACGCGAACGTGCAGCCCCACTGCGGCTCCGCCGCCAACATGGCCGTCTACTTCGCCACCATCAGGCCTGGCGACACGATTCTCTCCATGAGCCTCGACCAGGGCGGGCACCTCTCGCACGGCTCGCCCGTCAACTTCTCGGGCAAGATCTACAACATCGTGCCCTACACCGTCGACAAGACCACCGAGATGCTCGACTACGACGCCATCGAGCGCCAGGCGCTCGAGGTGAAGCCTAAGATACTTCTCACCGGCGCGAGCGCCTATCCGCGCCGCATCGACTTCAAGCGCGTGCGCGAGATATGCGACAAGGCGGGGTGCATCATGATGGTCGACATGGCGCACATCGCCGGCCTCGTGGCGGGCGGCGCGCACGAGTCGCCCGTTCCCTACGCCGATTTCGTCACCACCACCACGCACAAGACGCTCGGCGGACCCCGCGGCGGCATGGTGCTGTGCAAGGAGAAGTGGGCCAAGGCGCTCGACAGCGCGGTGTTCCCGGGAATGCAGGGAGGTCCGCTCGAGAACATCATCGCCGCCAAGGCCGTCTGCTTCCGCGAGTGGATGAGCCCCGAGAAGAAGGACTACGCGCAGCGCGTTGTGGCGAACTGCAAGGCGATGTGCAAGGCGGTGCAGGACCGTGGCTACCGCATCGTCTCGGGCGGCACCGACAACCATCTCTTCCTCGTGGACGTGAAGTCCACAAGGGGCATCACCGGCAAGGACGCTGCGGCGGCCCTCGACAACTCCGGCATAGTCGTGAACAAGAACACCATTCCCTACGACACGGAGAGCCCGTTCAAGACGAGCGGCATCCGCGTGGGCCCGGCCTCCATCACGACGCGCGGCATGGGCGAGGCCGAGGCCACGCTCATCGGCACGTGGATCGCGGACGTTCTCGACGACATCACGAACGTGAAGACGCAGGAGGAGGTCAAGGCCAAGGCCAAGGCCCTCACCGCGCGCTTCCTCGTGCCCTGACGCGCGGAGGGATCCGCACGTGCGGCTTGGCGCCTCGGACGTTCGCCCGGGGCGCGTATTACTAGAAGGAAAGGAAACATGGAAAAGAAGAATCATCTGTTCAAGGCCGAGATAAAGGAGATGCTCGACCTCGTGGTCAACTCGCTCTACTCGAAGAAGGAGATCTTCCTGCGCGAGCTAATATCAAACGCCTCCGACGCGATCGATCGCGCGAAATACCTGGGCCTCACGCAGCCCGAGCTCGTGGCCGACAATCCGGAGTGGCGCATCGACATAGTGGCCGACAAGGACTCCAAGACGCTCATGGTCTCCGACAACGGCAGCGGCATGAACGCCGAGGAGCTCGAGAAGAACCTCGGCGTCATCGCCTCCTCCGGCACCAAGGCGTTCCGCGCGGCGCTCAAGGAGAAGGGCGGCGCCAACCTGCCCGAGCTAATCGGCCAGTTCGGCGTGGGATTCTACGCCGCGTTCATGGTGGCCGACAAGGTGCGCGTGATCTCCAGGAAGCGCGGCGAGAGCGCCGCCTACCAGTGGGAGAGCGACTGCGGCGGCTCATACACGATAGAGGACGGCGTGCGCGACGAGTGCGGCACCAGCGTGATGCTGCACCTGCGCCCCGAGTTCGAGGAGTTCCTCGACAAGTGGCGCATCGAGGGGCTCGTGAAGAGCTACTCCGACTTCATCGCATACCCGATATTCTTCAAGGCGCTTCCCGAGGAGAAGAAGGACGACGAGAAGAAGGACGGTGAGGATGGCAAGAAGGACGATCCCCCGAAGCCGCTCAACACGATGGTCGCCCTCTGGAAGCGCGCCAAGAAGGACGTCAAGCCCGAAGAGTACAATGAATTCTACAAGCACCTCACCCACGACTACACCGATCCTCTCGAGACGATACACTTCTCTGGAGAGGGACAGGTGGAGTTCAAGGCGCTCATCTTCCTGCCCAAGCAGGCCGGCATGGACATCTACATGCCAAACACCAAGCGCGGACTCTCCCTCTACGTGCGCAACGTATTCATCGGCGACGACTTCGAGATGCTGCTGCCCGAGTACCTGCGCTTCGCGAAGGGCGTGGTGGACTCGTCCGACCTGCCCCTCAACGTGAGCCGCGAGATGCTGCAGGACGACGCCGTGATCCGCAAGATCAAGCAGGCCGTCACGTCCAAGATACTCTCTGCGCTCCAGGAGATGAAGGACAAGAAGTCCGACGCGTACAACGACTTCTACGCCACCTTCGGGCGCATCATCAAGGAGGGGCTGCGCACCGACTACGCGAACGCGGAGCGCATCAAGAAGCTGCTCATGTACTTCTCCGCGAAGACCCCCGAGGGCAAGCGCATCTCCCTGGACGAATACGTGAAGGCCATGCCCAAGGACCAGAAGGACATCTACTACCTCACGGCTGAACGCCTCGAAGACGCGCGCCACTCCCCGCAGATCGAGAAGGCCGTGAAGAGCGGCTGCGACGTTCTGTTCTTCGTGGATCCCGTCGATGAATGGCTTGTGGACGACCTGCGCGAGTACGATGGCAAGAAGCTCGTTGACGTCGCCAAGGGCGATGTGCAGTTCGGCAGCGAGAAGGAGCAGAAGGCCGAGAAGGAGGCCAACGAAAAGGCCGCCGAAGACCTCAAGCCCCTCATCGACGCCGTGAAGGATCAGCTCAAGGACAGCGTGGCCGACGTGAGGCTCTCCACTCGCCTTGCGGATTCTCCATGCTGCCTCGTCGCAGGCGAACACGCCCTCTCTGCCTCGATGGAGCGCATGCTCCGCGCAATGGGGCAGGACGTCCCCCACGAAAAGCGCCTTCTCGAGATCAACGCCACGCATCCCCTCGTCGCGAAGATGAAGGGCCTTTCCGGCGATGAACTGAAGGACGCAGTGGAGCTTCTCTACGACCAGGCGCTGATCGCCGAGGGTTCCGCCGTGCCGGATCCCGCACGCTTCACGAAGCTGCTCACGCAGCTGATGCTCAAGTAGTTCGGACGAGTTGCGATGGGCGCAAGGGGCAGCGTTCTTGTGACTGGCGGCGCCAAGCGCATCGGCGCCGCCATCTGCGCCATGCTGCGCGCGCGCGGATGGAACGTTCTCGTGCATTCGCGCGCCGCCGACAACCCGCTCTGCTCCGATCTCGCCGAACCGCTAGGCGCCGCGCGCCTTTTCCAGAAGGCGTGCGACGCAGCGCCTGATCTCTGCGCCATCGTCAACAACGCGGCCGTGTTCTCCACGGCGCGCGAGCTGCCGGAGGAGGACGCCGCTCGCATGATGCGCGTGAACGCCGAATCCCCCGAGAAGCTTTCCACTCTGCTCGGCCTGCGCCTCATGGAGCATGCGCCGTACGTGGGCGCCGTCGTTAACATACTCGACGCGCGCATTCTGCGCCTTGCCGCCGATGCGTCGCCAACGCCATACGAACGTTCGAAGATGGTGTTGCGCGATTCGATGATGAAGACGGCCGGTCTTTTCGGCTCGTGCCTGAGGGTGAACGCCGTCGCGCCGGGTCCTGTGCTGGTGCCCGTCGACGCGGCGAACCGCGAGAAGGGCGGAGAGGTGCTGCTGGATCATCGTCCGTCGCCCGAAGACGTTGCAGAGGCGGTTGCGTTTTTGCTCGAGGCGAAGTCTGTGACGGGCCAGATCCTCGCCGTTGACTCCGGCCAGTCGCTCCTGTGAGGGCTCGTTCACGGATCGAGGAAATGGAGACTGGGCGCAGGGTATGACGGCAAACGAGATGGACATCGGAATGTGCCCAAGGTGTGGACGCGAACTTGTGCGCGGCACCACGCCGACGGGCAAGGTGTGCTTTCGTTGTCCGTCATGCGGCGGCGTTGCGGTTACGCTGCCCGCGCTTCGCGAATCCATAGGCGCGGAAAGCATCGCCGTGCTTACGAACGCCGCGCGCGCGGCCGAGCGCACTGGATGCGCATGCCCGGGGTGTGGCGGCGACATGAGCCTTCTCAAGGTCGGCGCGGACAAGGACAAGATCGAGGTCGACGTTTGCGGGCGCTGCCTTTCGGTGTGGTGCGACAAGGGCGAATTCGAAGCGCTTGCGCCACCACCTCCGCCGAAGCCCGATCAGCCGACAATGAAGCAGCTGCTTGAGCGCACATCTCCGGAGGCACGTGAGCGCTATGCCGCGACAATGGTTGATTCGCTGCCTGAGGATGTCTCGCTCGCTAACTTCGGTCTTGAAGACGTCTTGTACGACGTGGTGCGGCTCGTCATCGGCGCGCCTTCGCTCTGGCGGAGAGTCAGGCCAGTCTCGCCGATCTTCGCCATAGCGCTCACGCTCTCCCTGCCGATTGCGCAGGCATGCATATTCTACAGCTGCCACGACATTGGAGCCGGCGGGGGGCGCCTCTCCCTCTCCCCCTGTCGCGACTTCTGGATTCTCTCTGAGAAGATGGCCCAGAAATGCGGTTTTGACATCTCCCGTCCGTTGACGGCGATCACCTTTCCCTTTGTGCAGGCTTCGGGATGGATAGCATTGATCTATGCATTTTTTCTTTTCGTGCCGCTTGCCGTGATGGAACGGCGAATGGGACATCGCAAGTTCGTGCAGCTGTTTCTCAAGCTCATGGCGGTCACGGTGTTGGCGCAGACGCTGTTTGTGGCAGTGGGGGCGGCGTCGGGAAGGCTCGTCGGCATAGTTCCAGTTGCGCTTGGATTTCTCGCATACTCGTCTTTCGCATGGCCGGATCTGCGCATCAAGAGTCCGCTCGGTCTTATGAGCATCTATTCCGGAACGGTCGGCTTGGCGCTGCTTGTCTATGCGCTGCTTGGCAACTCCACTCGAGAGTATCTTTCGATAGGCGTTGGCGCCATTGCCGCCTGCATTGCGCTTGGCGCGTTCCTTGGCCGCCGTCTGCGCTTGGCGAATGAAAGAGATGCCCGTTCATGAATATGCAAAGAGGATTCGCCTCGTTTAACGGGATTGTGATGGTTGCGTGGACGTGCCTTGCGCTTACGTGCGCCGCGCAGGCGGCGCGTCCGTCAAAGCCGAACGTCATCTTCATCCTCGCGGACGACCTTGGCTATGGCGATACGGGCGTTACTTGGCAGAGCGCGCGGGCGGAAGGTCTGCCGCGGATCAGCACCCCCAATCTGGACCGCCTCGCCCGCGAGGGCGCCGTGATGCCGAACCACTACTGCGCCGCGCCGGTGTGCGCGCCGAGCCGCGCCTCGATTCTGACGGGCCGTGTGCAGGGCGAATGTTCGCTGCGCGACAACTGCTTCGACCGTGCCTTCTCCGAGGCCAATACGCTTGGCACCGTCATGCGCAACGCCGGATATGCGACATGGGCCGTGGGCAAATGGGGCATTGCAGGCGGCGGCGAG
Organism: Kiritimatiellia bacterium; assembly: GCA_017563185.1. GTDB lineage: Bacteria > Verrucomicrobiota > Kiritimatiellia > RFP12 > UBA1067 > RUG572. The sequence goes on from JAFXIL010000063.1 coordinate 24,021, forward strand.
TCGAAGCAGCCCGTCATGTCGCATCCGCTCGACAAAGGCTTCGACTACTTCTACGGATTTCTCGACCACATGGCTGGCCACACATACTACCACTACGACGGCCACGTGCGCAACGCCTTCATGGGCATCACGGAGAACCGCACCAACGCCACCGAGTCCGCAAAGGGAATCTACTCGACCGACCTCTTCACGGCCAAGGCGAAGCAGCTCGTCTCTGAGCATCTGGCGCGCGAGAAGGAGAAGCCGTTCTTCCTGTATCTTGCCGTCAACACGGTCCATGGATCTGGAATATGCGGCGACGATCTCAAATGCAGAAAGACGCTGCATGTGCCCGGCAGGCCTTATCCCAGGGAGGGCGTGAGCTGGCCTCTCAAACCGGAACCGAAGGCGAAGCGCAACACGTGGATCGATCCTGCATACGCGAATCTACCGCAGATGGCGGCGCGATATGCAACTGCGGTGACGCGTCTCGACGACGCGATCGGCGACATCATGCGCCATCTCGTGCGGCTAGGAATCGACCGCGACACGATGATCATATTCACTTCCGACAATGGTCCAGCCGACGAGTATGGCGCCGATCCGCGCACATTCGCCTCGGCGGGGCCGTTCGACGGATTCAAGCGCGACGTGTACGAAGGCGGGATGCGCGTGCCGGCATTTGTGCGTTGGCCGGCGAAGATCGCGCCGGGCACTGTAGAGCGTGCGCCTTCGCAGTCGCACGCCTGGATGAATTTCCTCGTAGCAGCAGCCGAAGGACGTTATGAGCCGATGAAGTCGCTTGTCTATACGCAGTACGAGTTTCCCTGGGGCGGCAGAGCTGAAGCGTTCAAGGAGTTCCGTGCGCGCAAGGGAGAGGTGCGCGGGCTTCAGCAGATGGTGCGCGTGGGCGACTGGGTGGCGCTTCGCGTGAGGATGCGCGAAGGCGGGGCGAAGGTGAGGCTGTACAATGTGGCGAAGGATCCGTTTCAGACGAACGACCTTGCCGACGATCCGGAGCAGCGTTCGCGCCTTGCAGAAATGTCCGCCATCCTCGACGCGCGTCTTCGTCCGTGAAAACTTCGTGCGGCACTTGACATCTAATCAGCGAACAGGATAAAATATACAGACTTTGATGCACAGGTCTTAGGGTAGTGCGCCCTTGGACGGAAACTGTTAAAAGGGTACCGCAGAATGGAAACAACTTCCGAAACGCGCCTGGCGCTTTTGATCGACGCCGACAACATCAGTCCGTCGCTTACGGGGGAGATTTTCAAGATGGCAAGCAAACTGGGAATTCTGGAAACCCGAAAGGCGTACGGAATGAATGACCGCTTCTCGTCTGAAAGCGGATGGAGTAAGGTTTGTCGGGAATACAACGTGTGTCAGGTTCCGCAGAAGAGTAATGTTGCGGGGAAGAACGTGGCCGATATCGCGCTTGTGATAGACGCGATGGATTTCCTACACAATAGTTCGTACGGCGGCATATGCATCGTTTCGAGCGACAGCGATTTCACAGCCCTCGCCAAAAGAATATGCGAAGGAGGCAAGGCGGTGTACGGCATGGGCGAGCAGAAGACGCCTAAAAGTTTCCGCGATGCATGTACCAAGTTTCTCAAGCTCCCGCAGCCGCATAAGAAATCGGTCGACAAGCCAAAGGCTCTGTCGTCGCCAAAATGCCGACGTGGTGATGCCAAGCGTGGCATGACGAAGACGAAGTCGACGGTCGCGGCTCGTGATGAGGTTGCAGCCGATGTAGGGAAGGCGTTCAAAGACGTGGTAGCTGATCTGAGAAGCGGTCGCCTTCAGGTTCTGGACAAGAAGGCGTTGTGTACACGGCTTAAAGTTTCCTATAATGTGCCTGCGCAGGACATTGACCCTTTCATAAACACGTTGCAATGCCAGCGCGTCATAAAGGTTGATTCCAAGACGGGCAAGATCACCCTTGTGAAGTAACTCCCGCTTGCGCGGATTGGGCACTTTTACTATAATATATGCCATCCGCCAAAGGGGCGGGCATAAAAACTAACTGGAGAAGAGCATGAATCGCATCATTCTGAACGAGACTTCATACCACGGTGCAGGCGCCGTGAAGGAAATCACGAATGAGCTCGCGCACCGCGGGCTGAAGAAGCCGGTTGTTTTCTCGGACCCCGACCTCGTGAAGTTCGGCGTGACGAAGAAGGTCACTGACATTCTCGACGCCGCCAATGTGAAGTATTCGCTCTACAGCGACATCAAGCCCAACCCCACCATCCAGAACGTCAAGAACGGCGTGAAGGCGTTCAAGGCCTCGAAGGCCGACTGCATCATCGCAATTGGCGGCGGTTCGTCGATGGATACGGCCAAGGCCGTAGGCATCATCGTGGCGAATCCGAAGTTCGCCGACGTGCGCTCCCTCGAGGGCTGCGCGCCCACGAAGAACCCCTCCAAGCCGATTCTCGCCGTGCCCACCACGGCCGGCACTGCCGCCGAGGTGACGATCAACTACGTGATCACCGACGTCGAGAAGAAGCGCAAGTTCGTGTGCGTTGATCCGCACGACATCCCCGTGGTGGCGTTCGTTGACCCCGACATGATGTCCACGATGCCCAAGGGGCTCACCGCCTTCACGGGCATGGACGCTCTCACGCACGCGATCGAGGGCTACATCACGAAGGCCGCCTGCCCGATGACGGACATGATGCACCTCGAGGCGATCCGCCTCATCTCCCTCCACCTGCGCGACGCCGTGGCGAACAAGCCGTCCGGACGCGAGGGCATGGCGCTCGGCCAGTACATCGCCGGAATGGGCTTCTCCAACGTCGGCCTCGGCGTGGACCACTCGATGGCGCACGGCCTCTCGGCGCTCTACGACATGCCGCACGGCAAGGCGTGCGCGATTCTCCTGCCGACGGCGATGAAGTTCAACGCTCCCGCGACGGGCACTAAGTACCGCAAGATCGCCGAGGCGATGGGCGTGAAGGGCGTCGAGAAGATGACGCTCGCCCAGGCACGCAAGGCAGCGATTGCCGCCGTTGAAAAGCTTTCGGCCGACGTGGGCATCCCGCCGGACCTCAAGGGCGTCCTCAAGAAGGAAGACGTTCAGTTCCTCGCCGAGAGCGCATACGCAGACGCGTGCCGCCCGGGGAATCCCCGCGACTGCACGGTGGCGCAGATCGCCAAGCTCTACAAGTCGCTGATGTAGTCCTGAATCCGGAAAGGAGACGACAATGAGAATCAGTCTTGCATTTGCGGCGGCGGTGGCGCTGCTCGCCGGCGCCGCGTGCGCCGACGGGCGCGTGTGGCTCGACGAGCTGTCGCTCAACAACATGATGTGCGGCTGGAATAGTCCGCGCAAGAACAAGTCCGTGGAGGGCCGTGACCTGCAGATCGGCTCGAAGAAGTACGAGCGCGGCGTAGGCACCCATGCAGAGTCCATCGCGATGTACGACGTGGGCGGCAAGGCGATCTCGTTCGACGCGGACGTCGGCATCGACGCCGAGGTGTTCCCCGGCGAGAGCGGCGCCGCGAGCATCAGCTTCGCAGTGGTTGCCGATGGCCGCCGCGTGGCCGAGACCGCGGTTCTCAAGGGGAAGCGCGAGCCCGTGCATCTCCACGCCGATCTGACCGGCGCGAAGACGGTGGAGCTGCTCGTGACGACTGCGGGCGATGGCGACAACTATGACCATGCCGACTGGGCGGACGCCTTCTTCACGATGAAGGACGGGGCGCGCCCCGCGCCCGTGTCGCTCGGCCGCGAGCAGCTGGGCATCCTCACCCCGCCGCCCGCCGCCACTCCGCGCATCAACGGCGCGAAGGTGTTCGGCGTGCGGCCCGGACGTCCCATCCTGTGGCGCCTGCCAGTTACGGGTGAGCGCCCGATGTCGCTCAAGGCGATCGGCCTTCCCGCCGGCGCCGTCTTTGACGAGACGACGGGCATCCTCAGCGGCGCAGTCGCCACGCGCGGCAGCTATCCGATCACGTTCACCGCCACCAACGCCAAGGGCTCCGCGAAGAGCACCCTGCGCCTCGAGGTCGGCGACAAGATCGCGCTCACGCCGCCGATGGGCTGGAACAGCTGGAACTGCTTCGCGCACGCGGTGACGGAGAAGGACATCCGCGGCACGATCGACGTGTTCGCCGGAAGCGGACTTGCCGACCACGGCTGGAGCTACGTGAACATCGACGACTACTGGCAGAACAAGCCCTCCGCCAAGAACGATCCCACCCTGCAGGGCCCAGAGCGCAATCCCGACGGCTCCATCGCCGTCAACAAGCGCTTCAAAGACATGAAGGCCCTTGCCGACTACGCCCACTCCAAGGGGCTCAAGATCGGCCTCTACTCGTCGCCCGGACCCTACACCTGCGGCGGCTGCGTGGGCAGCTGGGGCCACGAGTGGCAGGACGCCAAGACCTACGCCGACTGGGGCTACGACTACCTCAAGTACGACTGGTGCAGCTACGGCGGAGTCGCCGTTGGCGGTGGCCATGGCCGCCTCATGCTGCCCTACCGCCTCATGGGCGAGGCTCTGAAGGCGCAGAACCGCGACATCGTGTTCTCGCTCTGCCAGTACGGCATGGGCTACGTCTCCACATGGGGCGAAAGCGTGGGCGGAAACTGCTGGCGCACCACGGGCGACATCACCGACACGTGGGCCTCCATGAACTCGATCATGCACCAGCAGGCGGACTCCTGGCCGTACGCGCGTCCGGGCGCCTGGAACGACCCCGACATGCTCGTCGTCGGCCGCCTCGGATGGGGGAAGCTGCGTCCCACGCGCCTCACGCCCAACGAGCAGTACACCCACATGTCCATGTGGGCGATACTCTGCTCGCCGCTTCTGATCGGCTGCGACCTCACGCAGCTTGACGACTTCACCCGCTCGCTCCTGACGAACGACGAAGTGCTTGAGACGAACCAGGACGAGCTTGGCGCGCAGGCCGCGTGCGTGGCGAAGGGTCCGCGCGCCGAAGTGTGGGCGAAGCCGATGAGCGACGGCTCCATCGTGCTCGCGCTCTTCAACACCTACGCCATCCCCACCCGCATCACGGCCGACTTCGATTCGCTTGGCCTTGCGGGACGCTGGCGCGTGCGCGACCTCTGGCGCCAGAAGGACCTCGGAACGTTCTCGAGCCAGTACTGCTGCGACGTGCTCTCGCACGCTACGCAGCTCGTGCGCCTCTTCCCAGAGGAGGGCGCTGGCCTGCGCCAGGGCCTCGGCGACGTGCGCGACAACGCGGTGTACATGATGTACGTGAACAAGCGTCCAGTGGACAAGCCCGGCTACAAGGCGCCCTTGGCGCCGCCGTGCGCCGAGTGTCCAAGGAACAAGAGGCAGTAGGTTCTAGATGAAAAGAGCCCTGCTGCTCCTCGCCGCCCTCGCATGCGTGGCCGCCCGTGCGGCCACGCCAAGCGAGATCACCGTCACGCTCAAGCTCGACCACGACGTGTTCGTGGAGGGCGAGCGCATACGGGGCGTGGTGGACGTGGCGAACGCTTCTGCCGACGTCATCGACTGCAGCACGAACACCTCGCCGGACCGTCTCATAGTGGAGCTCTATCGCGCCAGCGACCGATACCAGTACGAGAAGGGCAGCAGGGTCTCGTTCACCGCCGGCTTCAAGCTGCTCTCCGGCGAAGGGCAGAAGCTCGAGACGTTCCTTGCGGACCACTTCCCGTTCAACCAGGCCACGCGCTACTTCGCGCGCGCTGTTCTGGTGCATGCGGGAATGCGCTACGAAAGCCGCCTCTGCACGTTCGATCTGGTGCCCGGCATGAAGTGCGGCAACGCTCTTCAGATGTTCACCGAGCGCGACGACCTCAAGAGGGTGTTCGAGCTTGTGCACTGGCACCGCGACCGCATGGAGCATCTCTTCCTCAAGGCGCGCGACGAGGGGTCGTCCAGTCGCGAATGGGCCACGACAGACCTCGGGCCGTTTCTTCGCGTTACGGTGCCCAAGCTCTCCGTGCTGCCAACGGGCGAGGTGGTGGTGCTTCACCGCATGACGCAGGACGCTTTCGTGCGCTCTGAGTTCTGGAGCCTGCCTGACGTCTTCGAGTTCCATACGCACGAGAAGATGCTCGACCCCAACGTCGCAGGCGCGGCGCGCGTGCGTGAGCTCTACAAGGACGCCGGCGGCGTGGAGCCCGTGAAGAAGGCGTGGTGGAAGTTCTGGTAGCAGATCAGGTGGATGGCAAGTGAACATTCTTGGAATTGAGACAAGCTGCGACGAGACGGCGTGCGCAATAGTGCAGGACGGCCGCCGCGTGCTTTCAAGCGTCGTCTACACGCAGATTCCGCTGCATCAGCCGTGGGGCGGCGTTGTGCCGGAGGTGGCGAGCCGCGCGCACGTGGAGAAGATATCCGGCATAGTCCGCGAGGCCATGGGATGCGGCGAGCCTGTCGACGCGGTGTCTGTGACGTACGGCCCTGGCCTTGCAAGTTCGCTCCTAGTGGGGCTGAACGCCGCAAAGGGTCTTGCGATGGCGCTCGGCGTGCCGCTCATCGGCGTGAACCACATAGAGGCCCATCTGCACACGCCGTTTCTCTTGGACTCTTCCGACGGCGCCAATGCGCCTGCGCCTGAAGACGTGGTGCCCGCCTTGGGCCTCGTAGTCTCCGGCGGCCATACAACATGGCTTGAAATGCCCCGCTACGGCGAGTACAAGATTCTCGGCCAGACTCTAGACGACGCCGCGGGCGAGGCGTTCGACAAGGCGGCGAAGCTTCTTGGCCTCGGCTATCCTGGCGGGCCCGTGATCGATAGATGGGCGAAGGGCTGCTGGAATGGCGTTGAAGATTTCTCCAACGCCGACGCGCTGAAGGCGCTCGTCTACCCGCCGGACGTCAAGGTGCATGATCCAATGCCACGCTTCCCCTCGGGCAGGCCGCGAGCCGGCACGGCCGCGCTTGCCGGCCTTGACGCCGAGCTGTGCGTTTCCTTTTCTGGGCTAAAGACGGCTCTCCTCTACCATGTGAAGAAGCAGCCGCCGCGCGATGACCGCGAGAAGGCGATGCTCGTGGCGGCATACCAGGAGGCGATCGTCGGCACGCTTGCGGACCGCACGCGGACGGCGCTTTCCCGCCGCGACTATCGCGCGCTCGTTGTGGGCGGCGGCGTGTCGCTTAACGGGCGCCTTCGCATGAGGCTTGCGGAGGTCGCCGCCGAGATGCGCGTGCCGCTTCTTCTCGCCGCGCCGAAGTACTGCGGCGACAACGCTGCGATGATCGCCGGCCTCGCGTTCTACAGGCGCTCACCATCAGGCGATGCCGCGATGCTGGTGGACGTCGACCCCACACTCCAGCCCGGCGGCGCGGGCTGACGCATCCCACACCGCGAAAAATTTTATAAAATCATTTTGTGTTGACTTCTGCGTGGGTGTATGATACATTTTGAGCCGTCTTGAGGCAGGAGGCTGCTAAAAAGACGGTTAGGATGGTGTCGTTTTGAAGAAAGGATTCTACAAGTATGCCTTTGCGGCGGTGGCCGCATCGGTTGTCGTTGGCGCAGAAGCCGACGATGCGGCGGGCGTAATGCGCGCTTCGGCGTCGAACGATTCGGCCGTCGTCGTGATGCCGTTCTCGCCGTTTGCCCCTGGCACGCCAGCATACTTTCTCGCAGGCCCGTTCATGGGCGACGGCGGCGCGTTCTCCGACGCGCTCCACGTGGCGCCGGCGGACGGCTCCACGCCCACGAACGCGGTGTACTCCACGGCCGCCGGCGGATGGCTCGACCCCGCGACCGGCGGGGCGACTCCGATGACGGCCGGCGCGGGAGACGCGCTCGTGCTCGATCCCGGCGCGGACAGCACGACGCTGTTCGACTTCCTCCTCTTCGGACGCCTTCCCGCGTTCGCCGGGCCGTCCGGCCTTCCCCGCCTCTCCGGCATGGCCGCCGACCCGCTTATGGCCTTCGTGGACCTCGGCGTCGCGGGCGCGGAGTCCGCCTCCGCCGACCTCCTTGCGCGCGACGTGCTGGATCCCGCCGCGCCG
>JAFXIL010000064.1 GCA_017563185.1 Kiritimatiellia bacterium
GCCCGCGCCAAGGGCGAGCGAGCCGTTGTTCTGGAGCTCGGAGACCGTTGCCGCGGCGTCGAGAGTCTCGATTCCGTCTGCGCCGATGATCCATGCGCCACCATCCGCCGGCACCGCCGCCTTCGCCGAAAACGCCAACGCAGCACACGCCAGCGCGTCCATACTCGCTTTCATCAATCTAGACACACGCCAAACCTCCTACTAAAGTTTGGCAAAATTATACTAAATCTTGTCTCGGCATGTCAACTGCGGCAACGCCGCAAAATCAATGCAACAGGCCACTCAACTGCATCCCTCGAAACACTGATGCTGGAAGGCTCACCTTCGGGGAAGCGACGCTCTTGCCGCTTCGGCACTGGCGCGTCATTGTGAAGCGACAGGGGTGCAGCTTCACCGATGGGGGGACGCATTTTCCGGCAGAGCGAGATCACATAGTTCGTCGATGGCGGGATCGTCCGTGAGCTGGTGCAGGAAGTCTCGCCGGAAGGCGAGATGGCCGCGTTCCGCCGTGAGACGACGCGTTGTGGCGTAGGCAAGGCCCGAAACCATCCAGCCGACCTGTACGAGAACGAAGTTGGCAAGCGACACGATGTTCTGGTAATCGACGGGGCGGCCATGGCGGATTGCGTCCACCACGGCAGACGATGGACTAGCCGTGGTGGGAAGATTCCAGAAGGCTCGGCAGTCGTGCCGCCAGTCGGTGTTCTTCACGCGGTCCTCGAGAACGCGGAATATGTCGAGCTTGTCGGCATCGCGCACCGTCTGCGACGCCGCGAGCGTGAGCGCGTCAAGTCCGTCCGGCAGGTCGCGGCGGTTGTGGTAAAGAACCGCGCAGAGAATCGCGCTGCGCTCTTCTTCCGGCCAGTCGGAAAGCCAGCCCTTCTGGACCACGATGTCATGAGAGAACACGGCATGGTCCACGCTGTCGGAATCGCGGAAGGTGTTGTAGAGGCGCAGCTGCTCGTAGCGGCCAGTGTCGTGCAACAGGGCGGCCGCCTCGCACACGCGCGACGTGACGGGATCGAATCCCTCGCCTGACGCAATGGCGAGCGCGTTCTCGACTACATGCGACGTGTGCTCGCGCTTGAGCGCCATCATCAGCGGCAGCTCGCCGTCAACGCGGAACGTATCCACATAGGCGTCGTACAGTGCCGAAAGTTGCATGACGTGGCTCGTGATTCGTTGCTCGTGGAGAAACACTAGGCACTAGGCACTCATATTCCCGATAACGGCCTTGATGCGGCGCACGCCGGCGGAGGAGCTCTGCTCCTTCTGGATCTTGAAGCTGCCGAGCTCGCTCGTGTTCTCCACGTGCGGACCGCAGCAGATCTCCTTCGAGACGTCGCCGATGGTGTAGAGGCTCACCTGGTCGCCGTACTTCGAGCCGAAGAGGGCCATTGCGCCCTCGGTCTTTGCCTCCTCGACCGTGGTCGTCTTCTTCGTGACGGGGATCGCGTCCTTGATCCACTGGTTCACCATGTCCTCGACGGCCTTGATCTGCTCGTCGGTCATCTTCTCGGGCCATGTGAAGTCGAAGCGCAGACGCTCGGCGGTGATGTTGGAGCCCTTCTGGTTGGCGGTGGGGCCGAGCACCTTGTGGAGCGCGGCGTGGAGAAGGTGCGTAGCGGTATGCATGCGCGTGACGACGGCCGAGTTGTCCTGCAATCCAGCCTTGAACGATCCTGCCGATGTGGTGCGCGAAAGTTCCTGGTGCTTCTTGTTCGCCTCCTCGAATCCGGCAACGTCCACTTCAAGCCCCTGTTCCTTGGCGAGCTCGAGCGTCATCTCGAGAGGGTAGCCAAACGTGTCGTAGAGCTTGAACGCGGTCTTGCCGGAGATCTGGGACTGGCCGTGCAGCTTGAGCTGCTCGGCTACCTTGGCGAACATTGCGGCGCCCTTGTCGAGCGTCTCGTTGAAGCGGTTCTCCTCGCGCTCGAGATCCATGCGGCAGGTCTCGAGGTTGACGGCGAGCTCGGGATAGACGTGCTTGTACTTGTCGCACACCGTCTCGGCCATCTTCACGGTGAAGCCGGGCGCTATGCCGAGGAAGCGGCTGTAGCGCACCGCCCGGCGGATGAGGCGGCGAAGCACGTAGTTCGCGCCGATGTTGCCGGGCTTCACGCCGCCCTTCGGATCGCAGAGAATGAAAGTGGCAGTGCGCATGTGGTCGGCGATGATGCGGCGGCTGCGCAGCGCTATCTCGGGGTCGAGGCGCGCAACGGCGGCCGCGTCGGAAAGCTCGTCGATCTTCGCCATGATCGGCGCGAAGATCTCGGTGTCGTAGACCGTGGGGGCGCCGCTCATCATGCAGATCGTGCGCTCAACGCCCATGCCGGTGTCGACGTTGTGCCGCCCGAGGGGAACGAACTTGCCCTCCTCGTTCTTGTTGTACTGCATGAAGACGTCGTTCCAGATCTCGATGTACTTGCCGCAGTGGCATCCGGGACGGCAGTCGGGTCCGCACTTCTCCTTGCCAGTGTCGATGAACATCTCGGTGTCGGGTCCGCAAGGGCCGGTCGTGCCGGCGGGGCCCCACCAGTTGTCCTCGCGAGGCAGGCGGAAGATCCGCTCTTCGGGAATCCCCAGCGACTTCCATATCTCCGCAGCCTCGTCGTCGGCCGGGATGTATCCCTCGTCGCCCTCCTTGCCCTCGCCGCGGAACACGGTGACGCTAAGCTGCTCGGGGCTGAAGCCGAGTTTCTCGGTGAGGAACTCGAAGCTCCAGGAGATCGCCTCCTTCTTGAAGTAGTCGTTGAGCGACCAGTTGCCCAGCATCTCGAAGAACGTAAGATGCGCAGCGTCGCCCACTTCGTCGATGTCGCCAGTTCTCACGCACTTCTGCACGTCAGTGAGGCGCGTTCCTGCAGGATGCGGCATCTGGCCCATCAGGTACGGCACAAGCGGATGCATGCCCGCCGTTGTGAAAAGCACGGTGGGGTCGTTCTCGGGGATGACGCTCGCGCCGGAGATGCGCACATGGCCCTTCGACTCGAAGAAGGCCTGGTACATCTCGCGGAGTTCGTCGGCTGTGAGGTTCTTCATTTTTGTCTCTTCAGTTTAGATCTTCTGCCCCTTAAGGTCGCGCACAGCGGCCGCCACGTTCGAGAAGAGCGCGGCAAGCTTCTCCCGAGGCACGGTGGAGAAGGCTATGCGGATGAGGCCGGAAAGCACGATAGTGCCGGTGGAATACTTCTCCACGAGCAGCCTGCGCACCTTCTCGGCGTCCACCCCCAGCGGCTTCACGCACATGAAGTAGCCGCTGTTGAACGGCATCGCCTCGAACGCCTCGGCGTACTCGGGATGCTTCTTGAGGATACGTCTGACCTCGGCGTAGCGGGCCTTGAGAACGGCGTACTTCTCGCGCTTCTGCGCGGCGTAAGCCCTGTCCGCGAAGGCCGCGAGCGCCATGTGCTGGCCAACGGCGGTAATGTTCGAGACGCCACTTCTCACGTCGCCTGCCGCCTTCGCCTCGAGGGCCTTGAGCTGCTCGGGCGTGGCGCCCTTGAACGCGAAGGTGATGAATCCCACGCGCAGGCCCCACACGTAGTCCTCCTTCGTGCAGCCGTCGAGCTTGACGGCGAGCACGTTCTCGTGCAGCGCGGCGAATTCGGCGAAGAGCGACTCGCCGTGCACGCCCTTCTCGTACACGAGGCCGAAGTAGGCGTCGTCAAGCACCACGACGATCTTCTTGCCGGTCTTGGCGGCGGCCTCCACGGCGTGCACGATGCGAGGGGCGTCGGCAAGCGTGGCGGTGTAGCCGGTGGGGTTGTTGGGGAAGTTGAGGATGAGTATCTTCTTCTCGCCGGGGGACATCAGCGCCTTCTGCATGGCGGCGGCGTCGAAGGCGCCGTCCCTGAACATGGTGAAGGACTGCAGCTTCGCGCCGCACGTCTCCTCGAATATGAGCGAGTAGTTGTCCCAGAACAGGTCGGGAGTCACCACCTTGACGCCACGCCCGGCGAACAGCTCGGCCGTTATCCTAAGGCCGTGCGTCAGCGCGTTCGTCACGACAGGGGTGGAGCAGGATACGCCCTTCATGGACGGATTCTTCTTCACCTGCAGGCGCTTCCACTCCTCTCGGAGAGCAGGGAGTCCGAAACTGCCGGCGTAGAGGAACGACTTGCGGTCCAGGTTCAGCATGGACGCAAAAGAGTCCATCACCAGCGGCGAGCCGTCCTCCTCGAACGCCATGCCCACGGTCGCGTTGGTGGCGCACCCTCGCGCCTCGGCCCCCTGGCCAAGTATGCCGCCGTACGGGAAGTACATCCGCCGGCCCAGCGGCGAGAGCATGCTCGCCGCCGGTCCCAGCGTCTCGTTCAGCTTTCTAGCAAGCGGGTTCATTGCGGGATGCCCAGCCTAAGCCGCCGCTACTCGCCATAGACGTCACCAGCCAGCCCGTCTGCGTCGCCGAACGCCACGTCGTTGTAGTCGCTCGTCTGGTCGGGGGCCTGGGTGGCTGGAGCCTGGGCGATGTTGCTTGGGTCGACGATCTCGAACTTGTCGCCTTCCTCGCCATCCTCGTTCTCGGGGATGGGCGGCGCGCCGTCGACCGCATCCTGCTTCGCCTTGGCCTCGCGGCGAAGCTCCTCCATCTCCTCGTCGGAGATGGGTTCGCACAGAGGCACGAGCTTGAGGTAGCGGTGCAGGGGGAAGCCGGTGCCGCCGGGGATGAGGTGGCCGAGGATCACGTTCTCCTTGAATCCGCGCAGCTCGTCCACACGGCCCATGGTGGCGGCCTCGGTGAGCACGCGCGTGGTGTCCTGGAAGGACGCGCCGGAGATGAACGAATCGGTCTCGAGGGCCGCCTTCGTGATGCCGAGCAGCGCGGGCTGGGCCTCCGCCGGGCGGCGGCCTTCGCTCATCATCTGCTCGTTCACGCGCAGGAACGTCTGACGGGTAACCTGCTCGCCCCAGAGGAAGTCCGTATCGCCGGGGTTCGTGATGCGAACCTTGCGCAGCATCTGGCGCACGATGATCTCGATGTGCTTGTCGTTGATCTCCACGCCCTGCAGACGGTACACCTGCTGCACTTCGTCCACGAGATACTTCTCGAGCTCCTGCGGGCCGGAGACGTCGAGGATCTGCTGCGGGATGATCGGGCCTTCGGTGAGGGGCTGGCCCTTCTTCACGCGGTCGCCGCGGAACACGACGATCTGCTTGCCCATCGGGATGAGATGGCTCTCAACCTCGCCGGTCACGTCGTCCCTCACGAGGAGCGTGCGCTTGCCGCGCGTGTTCTCGCCGAAGTCCACCACGCCCTCGATCTTGGAGATCTCGGCGGGGTCCTTGGGCTGGCGCGCCTCGAAGAGCTCCGCCACGCGGGGAAGACCGCCGGTGATGTCGCGCGTCTTCGCCTCCTCGCGGGGCGTCTTGGCGAGCAGCATGCCCGGGGACGCCTTCTGGCCGTCGCGCACCATCACGATGGCGCCGGTGGGGATGTCGTGGCTGTCGAGAAGCGCGTTCGCCTGGCCGTCTGCGCCCTTTCCGCGGATCTCGATGCGCGGGTGCAGGTTCGACTCGGAAGTGGGCAGCACCACCAGCGTCTTCGCGCCGGTGGCGCGGTCGGTCTCGCTCTTGACGGAGACGTCCTCCTCAAAGTCCACGAAGTTGACAGTGCCGTGCACCTCGGAGAGAACCGGCACGGAGTGCGGATCCCACGACGCGACCTTCTGCTTGGCCTTGACGGCTGAACCGTCCTCGATCAGAAGCACGGAGCCCATCTGCAGCGGGTAGATGTCGAGGCAGGTGCCGCCCTTCGACTCGGGCTTGGACCAGATCTCGAGCGTGCCGTTCTTGTTCAGCACGACCTCGCGGCCTTCGTCGTTGCGCACCTTGCGCACGTCAACGAACTTGGCCACGCCGTCGTTCTTCAGAATGATCTCAGGCACCTTCGCCGTCATGGACGCCGTTCCGCCGATGTGGAACGTGCGCATCGTCAGCTGCGTGCCGGGCTCGCCGATCGACTGCGCCGCGATGATGCCAACGGCCGTGCCGATCTCCACCTGCTTGCCGGTGGAGAGGTCGCGTCCATAGCACTTCGCGCACATGCCGTGCTCGGCGTCGCACGTGAGGCCGGAGCGGATCCACACGGTCTTCACGCCCGCCTTGGTGATGCGCTCGCAGGCCGCCTCGTCGATCTCGGCGTTGGCCTCGACGAGCGTCTCGTGCGTTGCGGGATCCTCAATGGCGTAGAGGGCGGTGCGGCCGAGCACGCGGCTCGCGAGGGAAGCCTTGACTTCGTCGCCTTCGATGATTGCGCCCACCTCGATGCCGTTGACGGTGTTGCAGTCCTCCTGCGAGATGATGACGTCCTGAGAAACGTCCACGAGCTTGCGCGTGAGGTAGCCTGCGTCGGCCGTCTTGAGCGCGGTGTCGGCCAGGCCCTTGCGGGCGCCGTGGGACGAGATGAAGTACTCGAGCACCGAGAGGCCTTCGCGGAAGGACGCGGTGATCGGGCGCTCGATGATGTTGCCCGACGGGTCGGCCATGAGGCCGCGCATGCCGGCGAGCTGGCGGATCTGCAGCTTCGAGCCGCGGGCCTTGGAGTCCACCATCATGAAGATAGGATTGAGCTCGGTGGGGTTCGGCACCTCGGGCGAGACGTTGCGGTCGATCGTCTTGTAGAGCTCGTCGCCCACCTTCTCGGTGGCGGCGGTCCAGACGTCGACGATCTTGTTGTGGCGCTCGCCGGCGGTGATGATGCCCTGCTGGAACTGGTCCTCGATCTTCCTCACCTCGGCGCGGCTCTTGGCGATCACGTCGTCCTTCACGGCCGGGCGGATCATGTCCTTGAGGCCCATGGACGCGCCAGAGACGGTGACGTAGTTGTAGCCCAGGTTCTTGAGGTCGTCGATGAGCTTCACGGCCACGTCGTGGCCCGCCACGCGATGGCAGTCGAGAATCAGGTCGCCGATCGTGGACTTGGTGACCTTGTCGTTCCAGAAGCCCATCTCCTTCGGGAAGAGGGCGTTGAAGATCACGCGCCCTGCCGTTGTCTCGATCGTGCGCTTCGAGGGGTCGCCGTGCGGGCGGCGCGGAAGAGGACGGCCCTCGTTGTCGACGAGCTTGTCGGAACCGTAGTCCGGATTGCGGAAGCGGATGCGCGACTGGTAGCCAATCACCTTCTCCGCGATGCCGAACTCGACCTCGCCGATGTCGTTGAAGAGGGGCAGGTGCTCGTTGGCGAATGACGTCTTGCCGGCCACCTTGCCGGCGAGCTTGTCCTGCTGGCCGGGCGTGGTGAGGAAGTAGAGGCCAAGGCACACGTCCTGCGTAGGCGTCATCACGGACTTGCCGGAAGCCGGCGAGAAAATGGACGTCGCCGCGAGCATCATCAGGCGGCTTTCCATCTGTGCCTCCACCGAGAGCGGCACGTGCACGGCCATCTGGTCGCCGTCGAAGTCGGCGTTGAATGGCGTGCACACCATCGGATGCAGGCGGATGGCCTTGCCTTCCACGAGCACGGGCTCGAACGCCTGGATCGAGAGGCGGTGCAGCGTGGGAGCGCGGTTGAGGAACACGGTCTTGTCCTTCGTGACCTGCTCGAGGATATCCCACACCTCGTCGTCGTGCTGCTCGATCTTCTTGCGGGCGGTGCGCACGGTGTGGCACTTGCCCTGGTCGCGGAGAGCGCGGATGATGAAGGGCTCGAAGAGCCTGAGGGCCATCTCCTTGGGAAGACC
>JAFXIL010000065.1 GCA_017563185.1 Kiritimatiellia bacterium
ACCGCCTCGTAGCCACGATCTACGGACCCCGCGTTGAGAATGGTGGTGCGCCCCTTCGCGCAGAGGGCCGCAAGTATGAGCGCGATGCCGGCGCGGATGTCGGGCGAAGTCACGGTGGATCCAGTAAGCTGCGTGGGTCCCGTCACCACGACGCGGTGAGGATCGCACTGCACGATCTTCGCGCCCATGCCGATCAGGTGGTCCACAAAGTACAGACGGCTCTCGAACATCTTCTCGAAGAAGAGGCACGTGCCGCGCGTCTGCGTGGCGAGCACGATGAGGATCGACACTAGATCCGAAGGGAACATGGGCCATGGGCCATCTGCCACGCTCGGAATCGCGTCGCCAAGGTCGTACGCCATCTTGCGCCTGCGCTTGCGCGCAGGCATGTGCAGAGTGCGCTTCGCGGCATCGACGGTCCACTTCACCTCGAAGCGCGCGAAAGTCTTCTCGAGAACGGCGAAGACTTCGGCGTCGATCTCTGTGAGGGTGATTTCGCCGCCCGTTATCGCCGCAGCCGTGAGGTAGCTCGCGCCCTCGATGTAGTCGCATCCTACGCGCGCGGTGGTGCCGTGCAGCGCCTCCACGCCCTCCACGCGGATGCGGTTCGTGCCGGCGCCTTCGATCTTCGCGCCCATCGAGTTGAGCATTGCGCAGAGGTCCTGCACGTGCGGTTCACACGCGGCGTTGTAGATCTCCGTCTCGCCGCGCGCAAGCACCGCCGCCATGAGGATGTTCTCGGTGGCGGTGACGCTCGCCTCGTCGAGGAGCATCTTTGCGCCGGAAAGTCCCTTGGGCGCCTTCACGGAGAGAATGCGCCGCCCGGCCTTCACCTTCGCGCCGAGCGATGCGAAGCCGGCGAAATGCGTGTCGAGCCGGCGGTGGCCGATGCCGTCGCCGCCAGGCGGCGGAAGCGACACGGACCCCATGCGCGCAAGAAGCGGCCCCGCAAAGAGCACGCTCGTGCGTATCTTGCTGGCAAGCTCTGGGGCAAGGCGCGCGGTGCGAAGCCGCGTGGCGTCGATGGTGGCGGTTCGCGCTGCAATGTCGCGCGATATCTTGGCGCCGAAGCACTCCGCGCATTTGAACATGTTCTCCACGTCCTCGATGCCGGGAACATTCTCAAGCGTCACCGGACCATCAGCGAGCATTGCCGCCGCAATCATCGGCAGCGCCGCGTTCTTGTTCCCAGGAACGCGGTGCACTCCGCATATTGGATGCCGGCCATTTACAAGTAGAATGCTCATTGACCCGAAGCTCTTCGCGTGTGCGCGTGCAGAGAGTGGAAATGGCGTCTTACGCGCAGAAGCAGCTCCAGATGTCGGCGTTGGATGCCGAGCCGGCGTCGATCGGGCCGATGGAGCGCTCGCCGAGGTTCTTGGCGCGCCCGTATTTCGCCTGCATCTGCGCCGTCGCCTCGCTGCCAGCCTTGGCGGCGGCCGCGGCCGCGGCGAACATGGCGGGCTCTCCTTCGGCGGCGTGGGCCTTGAGGGCCTCGATGGCGGGGATGAGCGCGTCCATGAACGTCTTGTCGCCCACCTTCGCCTTGGTGGCGAAGCCGAGCTCCTCGAGACCGGCGGCAAAGATGTCGGCGATCTCCTCGGCAGAGAGCTCGGTCTTGCCGGCGTCAACGGCATCGGCCATGCCCTCGAAGAGCGTTCCGTAGAGCGAGCTCGTGGAGCCGCTCACGTCGCTTTCGAGATGCGACACCATGTCTTCAAGCAGGCTCTTGAAGTCGTCGCCCTGCGCGGCGGCGAGCGCGCGCGTGGCGGCGACTATCGCCTCGCCATGGTCGCCATCGCCGCCTGCCGCGGCGTCGAGCGCAGAATATTCCTTCTCGCGC
>JAFXIL010000066.1 GCA_017563185.1 Kiritimatiellia bacterium
CTGTTTTTGCCGTGCGTAAGCGTGGCATGTCCGTGTTGGTCCGTGGTTCTGATCCATTCGTCCTTTGCGATGACTCGATCCCAGGTAAGCTTTTCGCCGTGGAAGTTTACGACATATCCAATCGGCAGTCCCGTTGCCTTGAGATAGTTCATGAGCTGGGCCTTGTGTTCCGGCAGAATCGCCTTGACGGCCTTGAGCTCAAGGATGACCTTGTCGCAGCAGATGAAGTCGGCGATGTACTGTTTAGGAAGCGGCCTGCCGCGAAAGAATATCGTCAACGGATACTCGCGCTTGAACGGTATGTCGGCGTCGCGAAGAGCGATGGCAAGTGCCTCCTGATAGACGGGCTCGAGAAATCCGGAGCCGAGTTCGTGGAATACTTCCATGCAGACTCCGAGAATCCTGTGCGTGGTTTCAGCATCTGTAAGCATTTGGTGTTTCCTTTGTTGGGTGTGAGTTTGTTTAACCACGGACTTTCACGGACGGGGCTCGCTAACGCTCGCCCTGATTCGGGATGGCGCAAGCGTAAGCGCCGCGCGTCCGTGTCGGTCTGTGGTTCAGAAAACAACCATGGACTTTCACGGACAGGCTTCGCTAACGCTCGCCTTGACTCCGAGTTGGAGTCTGAAGTGTGGGTTCATCGAGCAGTTCGTGCTCGGAGACGTTTCGGCGGGCATCCATGTCGCGGGCGCGGCGCTCAAGTTCGCGCATGTTGCCGTCGGAGTGGAATGGGTCGGTTGTGGTCATTAGTGTCCCTAGCATTGCAGGATTTTGAACATGTGTTCTGGCGGTTAATTCCAGAATGTGTCGGTCGTTGTGACAAGCATACGGGAGTGGCGAATGGCGAGTATGTGGATTTCATCGCCAATTGGCTCATAGACGATACGGTAGGGGCCGCAGAACACTTGTCTCAGCCGGTCTGCCTCTTCAGGAATTGTGGCGAAGCACTCAACGGGGACTATCGCGCCCGAGAACGGGAAGTCGCCCGTCCTTTCGGCTGTATCTCTGAAATCGGCCTCCCAGCGGAGGGCATCATCGACAGAGAGCGCTTCTGCAATCCCGACAACGATTTCATCAAGCAGCGAATTCGCGTGCGGCGACCAAAAAACATCCATGGTGCTCACCCTTGCGCGGCCTTCATCGCCAGCAGCTTCTTGTGGAGGCGATCAAAAACCTTGTTATTGGGAATGCCCTTGCCCTCGGCGAACTCGCGGCGGGAAATTTCAACGGCTCTCGTAAGCTCGATCTTCTCGCGCCACATCTCAATCTCGTCCCACGTGCGTTCGAAATCGGCTACGCTCATCATCACGCTCGTGCTGCGCCCGTTCTGCGTGATTACGATGGGACGGTGCGTGCGTGCCGTCCGTTCAAGGCAGGCGTTGAGCGTGCGGCGGTATTCTGTGAAGGGCACTACGTCCTCGTCGAGGCGGGGACGCTGGATCGGGCTTGTCTTTGTTCGCATGTTGGGTTCTCCTAGGAAAGATGCCGATATTGTACCGTATTCTGTACCGAGTGTCAAGCGGGCTGCTTGAAAAGAAAGGATTTGGAAAGGATGAAAACGATGAATAAAAGAATGATGATGCTTGTGGCTGGGTTGGCCTGGGTGTGTGGCGTGTTCGGCGCGACGCACGAAGGCGTGCAGCTGTGGGAAAATGGGCCACTGTGGGCCAAGACCAACGTCGGCGCGAACTCGCCCACGGAGACGGGCTACTACTTCTGGTGGGGCGACACGCTCGGTTACAAGTGGCAGAACTCAAAATGGGTCGCAAGCGACGGCTCGGTGACCGGATATAGCTTCCTTTCGACGACATCTGGTAAGACAATCGCGCAGCTGCAGTCAATGGGGGTGGTCGGTGATGACTGCACCCTGCTTCCTGCCTTCGACGCGGCGGCGAAGCAGTGGGGTGACGACTGGCGCGTGCCGAAGAAGTCGGAATACAAGAACCTGATGGATCTCTGTATCTGGACTTGGACAACCAACAACAATGTTGTCGGTTATACCGTGACTGGCAAGGGACTCTATTCCGGCAATAGTGTGTTCTTTCCGGTCACGGGGTATGGATCGGGTACAACGACGAATGTAACGGCGACCCATATTTACATGTGGTCATCAACGGCCGAGGGAAATACAAGTTATCGTCCTGGCTGGACGGCAACATCCAGAGGTGGCGCGTCGAATACGGTACGTTCCAATGGCTATCCGATCCGCCCCGTAAAGTCCATGTCGGCGGCGAAGGCTGCTTCTGCGGTTGCGCTCGATACGCGCACGGGGACGCGTGTTGTGAAGACGACGGAATCCATCGCCTACGATGTCGCCTGGGGCGGGGCGTCGTCGGGTACGCTCAAGGTCAACGGGACGGCGGTGTCGGGGCTCTTGAGCAAGGGCAACTATTCGTGGACGCCCAACACGTCGCAGACGAACTACTGGAAGCTCGCCTATACGGCGGGCACGGCCAACTACTCGGCCACGTTCAAGCACCTCGCGAACTACGCCATCACCTATGCGGACACGAAGGGCGCGACGAACACGAACCCGACGCAGTACAACTATGACAGCAGCATCACGTTCGCAGCACTGCCGAACGTGACGGGCTATGTGTTCAACGGATGGAATCCGACGAAGATCGCCGCTGGCGGGTTCGGCGCGAAGACGGTGACGGCCAAGTGGACGCCGATCACGTATTCCGTGAAGTTCAACAAGAACGGCGGCACGGGCACGATGGCGGACGAGTCGTTCACCTACGGCACGGCCAAGGCGCTGACGGCGAACGCCTTCACGCGCACGGGCTACACGTTCAAGGGATGGGCCACGACGAGCGGCGCGACGAGCGCGGCCTACACGGACAAGCAGTCCGTCAACAACCTCACGTCCACCGCCAACGGCACGGTCAACCTCTACGCCGTGTGGCAGGTGAACACCTACACCGTGAAGTTCAACGCGAACGGCGGTAGCGGCACGACGGCGCAGCTCGCCTGCACCTACGGACAGGGCGCGTCGCTTACGGCGAACGCGTTCACGCGCGCGGGATACGCCTTCGTCGGGTGGATGACCTCCGCGAACGGCACGACGGTCGCCTACACGGACAAGCAGTCGGTACTGAACCTCTCCACGCAGGCGAACGCGACGGTGAACCTCTACGCGAAGTGGACGGACAAATGGTACGTGGACGATTCGGGCGACGACGCGAACCAGGGCGACAGCGCGTCGCAGCCGTTCAAGACGATCCAGCACGCGATCGGAAAGTCGGTGGAAGGCATGACGATCATCGTCGCCGACGGCACGTACGCGCCGATCAACTCGAACAACAAGTCAATCACCATCCAGTCGGTGAACGGCGCGGCGAATACGATCATCGACGGCGGCTATCCTGCGGCGACGAACCGGTGCGTGTATGCGGGCGAGACTACCGGCAAAACAAATACGGTGATTCGCGGGTTCACAATCCAGAACGGATGTGTTGTTGGATTCGCTGGATGGAAGGGTGCTGGTGTTGTAGGAGGGACTTTCTACGACTGTGTCGTCAAATCCAATCACGGCGGCGATTATGGTGGCGGTGCGGCGTATTCGGCAATGTATGATTGCATCATCTCCGGCAACGACTCCAGAGGTGATGGAGGCGGTGCGTACAGCGCATATCTCATAAATTGCGAACTCGCCAACAACAGTACTGCTTCTCACGGAGGAGGAGCATCGCGTGGTGTGTTGATCAACTGTACGGTGGTCTCGAACCACGCGGAGAAGTCGGGTGGCGGTATGCATCTTCCTGCGGGAGTGACAAACTG
The DNA here is from genome assembly GCA_017563185.1 of Kiritimatiellia bacterium. GTDB lineage: Bacteria > Verrucomicrobiota > Kiritimatiellia > RFP12 > UBA1067 > RUG572. The sequence goes on from JAFXIL010000066.1 coordinate 3,784, forward strand.
CGTCATCCGCGATAATGTGACATTGATAAATGGCGGTGGCTCCAATGGCGGCCAGTTATACGAATGTATTGTCACCAATAACATTGCTTATGGAGCAGGGGGTGGCGTTTCAGAAGGATATGCTACGAAATGCTCTATCGTCGGCAACTCTGCATATCAATCTGGTGGCGGTGTGCACATCGCAACCTGTTATGATTCTGAAATACTAGCAAATAAGGCAACGCAGAGCGGAGGTGGCGCACAGGGTGGCAAGCTCTATAACTGCGTTGTTGCCAACAATGAATGCTCGCTTTCGAGTGAAGGTTACGGTGGCGGTGCGCGCGGTGGAGACTTGGAGAACTGTCTCGTCTATGGCAATCGTTCGATCAATGGCGGCGGCGGCGGTGTCTCACTAGCCGTATGCAGAAACTGCACCATCTATGGCAACAGTTGCGCGAAGGGGGGCTCTGGAACACATGCCTGGGCGGTTAATAACTCACCGGGAGGTACGAATTTCAACTGCATTGTCTATGGAAACATATCGACAAGTCAGGCGTCAGAAATTGACCCTCGAATGGTATCCTTCAACTGCTGCACGGACGATCCGCATTTCATCCGCGCGGAGGCGGGGGACTTCCGTCTGCGGTACAATTCGCCGTGCATCAACGCGGGCAACAACGCGTATGTGACGAACACGGTGGACTTCGCGGGGAACGCGCGCATCGACAACAATACGGTCGATATCGGCGCGTACGAGTATTCCGCGTCCATTGACACGAACTTCACCGTCCATGTGGAAAACGGCACGGGCGGTGCGATCTACTACGAGGGCGATACGGTGACCGTGGCGGCCGAGGACCGTTCGCCGCGCTATGCCTTCACGCGCTGGACGGGCGACGTCTCGGTGCTCGCGAACGCCAACAGCATGACGAACACGTTCACGATGCCGACGCGCAATCTCTCGTTCGCGGCGGAGTACGACGACCTGCAGTCGTATCTCGTCATCGACCTGAGCGGCGGACCGAACGCGGCGTCGTATCCCGTCAGCAACCTCACGGACATCCCGTCCGGCGGCTGGACGGACGAGTACAAGACGACGAAGCTCGTTCTCCGCCGCATCGACCCCGGCACGTTTACGATGGGATCGCCGACTGGCGAGGCTGGACGCGCGGATAGCGATGAGGCGCCACACCAGGTGACGTTGACACATCCCTACTACATCGGTGTATTCGAGCTGACTCAGCGCCAGTGGGAGCTTGTGATGGGGAACCGTCCGAGTGGATTCTCGAACACGGTATGCTACGCGACACGTCCTGTGGAGAATATTTCCTACAACGACATACGCGGTGCAGACCTTGGCAAGTGCTGGCCGCAGATGAACACAGTGGACGAGACGAGCTTCATGGGCAAGTTGCGCGCCAAGACGGGACGTCTTTTCGACCTGCCGACCGAGGCTCAGTGGGAGTATGCGTGCCGTGCCGGAACGACGACGGCGCTGAACTCGGGAAAGAATCTCTCGGCGGCTTACGGCGTTGACGCCAATATGGCTGAAGTGGGCCGTTACTACTACAACAGTGGGAGATACGACAATTCGTATGACTACAATGGCAGCTCCGATGAGACGGGTACGGCAAAGGTTGGGTCGTATCTACCGAACGCATGGGGACTCTATGACATGCATGGAAATGTTGTTGAGGCATGTCTTGACTGGTACTCGGCAGGATACTCAAATGCCGTAACGGATCCCGTAGGTTCTGACACGGGTACTGATAGAAGTGAACGCGGGGGCAATTGGGGGAATTATTCCCTGCATTGTCGTTCGGGACACAAATCGCCGTGTGGTGCGCCAAACCAGAAAGGCCCGAGTCATGGCTTTCGCCCCGTCGTCAACTTCGCGAACTTCAGCCAGAACCAGGTGGTGAACCTTTCGGCGACGGATGGAACGGAGCCGGCTGGCATTCGACTCACATGGACTGCCGTGCCGGGGGCGGAGAACTATGCGGTGTGGAAGAGCGAGACTTCAAATTTTGACGACGCGGTGAAGGTGGCCTGGCCGACAACGACTACACACTTGGACGTTGTGCAGGATACGAACGTACATTGGTATTGGGTTAATGCGAAGGTCGATGGCAAGTACCAGAAACTCAGTGCAAGCGATTCCGGTTATCGGGTGCAGTACCAGTTGACAATCTCGGGCGGCACGGGCACCACGAACTGCTTTGCGAACACCACGGTGCCGATCGTCGCCAACGCCGCGCCGACGGGATACTCGTTCAAGGAGTGGACGGGCGCTGCGGCCGACGTGGCGCTCGTGACGAGCAAGACGTCCGCTTCGACCACGTTCAAGATGCCGGGACGCGCGGTGACGCTGACGGCGACCTATCAGCCGAACGTCTATACGGTGAAGTTCAACGCCAACAAGGGCGCGGGTACGATGGAGAACGAGTCGTTCACATACGATGCCGCGAAGGCGTTGACGGCGAATGCGTTCACGCGCACGGGCTACGCGTACCAGGGTTGGGCGACGACGGCTGCGGGAAGCAAGGTCTATTCCGACGGCGAGACGGTGAGCAACCTGACGGCGGCGGCGAACGGGACGGTCAACCTCTACGCGGTGTGGACGGCGAATCCGTACACGGTGACGTTCAACGCGAACGGCGGAACGGGCGACGCTATGGCTTCGCAGGGCTTCACCTACGGGACGGAGCAGAATCTGCCGAACGGAAGCTACACGCGGACGGGCTACACGTTCCTCGGCTGGTCCACGAACCCGCAGGCGACGAGCGCGATTTACGCGGATGGCGCGTCCGTCTCGAACCTCGCGACGGGCGGCACGCTCGCGCTCTACGCCGTGTGGCGTCCGAACGCCTACACGATCCGCTTCCTGCCGAACGGCGCGGAAGGGGAGATGGCGGACCAGTCGGCGACATACGACACGGCGGTCAACCTCAAGGCTAATGCGTTCACGAAGGAAGGCTACTGGTTCGTCGGGTGGTGTCTTGATGAAGTGGGCGCAGTGAGCTTCACGAACAGGCAGGAGGTTCTCAACCTCACGGCGAACGACGATGCGGTGGTGACGCTCGTCGCGAAGTGGGCTGATGCGTGGTATGTGAACTCGGCGACGGGCGATGACGCGAATGAAGGTTTCAAGGCGGAGCAGCCGCTCAAGACGATCCAGCGTGCGATAGATCTGGCGGAAGACGGACAGTTGATTGTTGTTGCAGACGGCGTGTATGCGCCAATCGTTTCCAATGACAAGTCAATCACCATACGCTCGGTGAACGGCGCGGCGGCGACGGTCATCGACGGCGGCGGGACGGCGATCTGCGCGAATCTGGGCGCCGAAGACGCGACCGGTTCTATGACGAACACCGTCCTGCGCGGCTTCACGCTGCGGAACGGACATTCGGCACAGGACGGTGGCGGCGTTGTGGGCGGCACGCTCTACAACTGCCGCATCGTCTCGAACGAGGCGGAACGCCACGGCGGCGGCGCGGCGTATGCGGCGCTCGTGAACTGCGTCGTTGCCGGCAACAAGGCGTTCGGCGGGAACGGTGGCGGACTCTACAACAGCTCTGCCGTCAACTGCACGGTAGTCGGGAACTCCGCCACAGGAAACGGCGGCGGCACGTTTGCCGATGCGACGGGAGTAGAGAACGTCAACTGCATTGTCTCCGGAAATGCCGCGACGCAGGAGCCTAACATCTCGAGCATGGTCACGAAGCGCAGCTGCTTCACGGGTGATCCGGCCTTCGTTGACGCGGCGAACGGTGACTTCCGTCTCAAGGGCTCGTCGCCGTGCATCGACATGGGCAACAACAGGTACGTCTCGGGCGAGACGGACATCCGCGGCAACGCGCGTATCCAGAACGGGATCGTTGACATCGGCGCGTACGAGTTCACGCTTCCGACGGAGTTGGGCAATGTGCCGGTGGATGGTACGGAAGCTGCGGTGCCGGTGGAATGGCTTGGCGCGTACGGGTATGTGGACGAGGATTCGACACCCGAATCGCTGCAGCCTGTAATGGTGGAGGTCGGAGACAACGGGATTCCGCTCTGGGAATCGTGGGTCGCAGGATTCGATCCCCTGAATCCCGATTCGCAGCTGCTGGCCGACATCCGGATCGTAGGCGATGACGTCAAAGTCTCATGGATGCCGGACCTATCGAACGCCGAACCGAAGCGCCACTACACGGTGATGGGCAAGACGAACCTGACCGATACGGCGTGGGTGATTCCGGTGAACGAGGCGCATCGCTTCTTCAAGGTGAAGGTCACGATTGGCGAGCCAGGGCGCGCCAAGGACGTCGCGGCGACGGCGGGGACCTCCGCCGACGAAGTGACTCTCTCATGGAGTGCAGCGGACTGGGCGATCGAGTACAATGTCTATCGCGCGACAGTTGACGACTTCAGCAGGGCGACACTGCTTGCGACAGTTGACGGCACCGGATTCGTAGATGACACGGCAGTGCCCGGCACGCTGTACTACTACTGGATCGTCTCGGTGGCGAATGGCGGCGAGTGGATGGCGAGCGAAGGCGCGACGGGGTACCGCAAGATCGGCGTGCCGAGGGGCGTGGCGGCGTCCGACGGCACGTTCGTGGACTGGATCACGGTGACATGGAACGCGGTCGATGGGGCGGTTTCGTATCGCGTCCTCCGCGCGACGACGGATTCGCTGGAGGATGCCGTCGAGGTAGGAACTTCGTCCGGCACGAGCTGGATGGACATGGGAGCGACGAGTGGCGTCGTTTACCGCTACTGGGTCGTCGCGGTGGGCACGGGCGTCTCGGGCGAGGCGTCGCGCTCCGACGAGGGGTATCTGCGCCTCCCGGCTCCGGAGAACGTCACGGCCACTAACGGCGGTTTTGTCGACCGAGTGGATGTGGCGTGGGAGGCCGTGACGGCTGCCAACTATTATCGCGTCTTCAGAAGCACGTCGGCAAGTGGTTCGAAGACGCCGATCAGCGAGTGGCAGACGGAGCTCTCCTATTCCGACGCGACCGCCGAGCCGGGCGTGAAGTACTACTACTACGTTGCAGCGGCGCTGGACGACCAGGGGTTGAGCATGAGCGGCTACAGCGCGGGCGCTGAGGGCAGCCTCAAGATCGGCGCGCCGACGGGCGTGTACGCGACGGACGGCACATCGGCGACGGGCGTGACGGTGTCTTGGAACGCGACGCCCGGCGCGGAGGGCTACAAGGTCTATCGCGGTACCTCGAACAATCCAGATGCGGCTGAGGTCGTGTCTTCCGTCCCGTCTGTCTCGTTCGACGATACGACCGCAGAGCCGGGAACGCTATACTTCTACTGGATAGTGGCGACTAATGCGGTCTCCGAGAGCGCGAAGAGCGCCGTCGAAACGGGATTCCGCTCGATTCCGGCGCCGACGGGCATCACGGCGACGACTATGTCGGGCGCAGCGGCGGTGACGGTCTCGTGGACGCCGGTGGAAGGCGCGCTCTTCTACCGCGTCTATCGCGGTACGCGGACTGGTGGCGACTATGCGGTGGAGATCGACACCACCACTGAGACGACCTACGCTGACGAAGGCGGCGCGGCCAATAGGACCTACTATTATTCGGTGAAGGCAGTCGGCGCCTCCTGCGAGAGCGACTTCAGCGCATTCGCAGCCGGCAGCCGGTAGGCAGAATTATCAACCACGGATTTTCACGGACAGGCTGAAACCTCGAAACCTCGAAACCTCGAAACCTCGAAACTTCGAAACCCTCGAAACTTGCCTTTCCTTGTACGATTCATTTCGCATCATGGAGGAACATTTGGTATAATGTCTCCGTCACAAGGAAAGGCAAGACTGATGAAATCTGCAACATTATGCGCTGCGGCCGTGTGCGCAACGGCCTTGTGCCTGCCGTTGTTCGCCGATGAGCCCGAAGTGCCGTACGCATTCGTCGAATACGTCGAATCGGACGGCTCGCAGTACATCGACACGGGCGTGATCGGACGCTGCGGCACGCGCGCCGATATGACGATACAGTGGATGCGCCTCGACCTCGACGCATCCTTCCTCAGTTCCCGCACCGACGGCGGCAACACGCGCTTCATCCTATGCTCCAACAGCCGCAAGAACAAGTACTACGTCTGTCACAGGACATGGGCGGAAAGCGTCAACGCGGGTAGCTCGTCGTACAACACTTCCGCTCCCGACCGCGTCGCAAGCAGCATCACGCATGACGGCACGAGCGTCACTTTCACGCTGAGCGTGAACGGCAATACGGAGGTGAACGTGACGCGCGCCGAGACGGCTCTTGACACTGGCCTCAGCATGTACCTCTTCGCGCAGAACCAGGGCGGCTCGCCGGTTCTCAGCTCGTCAGTGCGATGCTACGCCGTGAAGATCTGGCAGGACGACGCGCTTGTGCGCGACTTCAGGCCCTGCTTGAAGCGCGACGGAACGGCTGGCCTCTACGACGCCGTCTCGAAGCGGATATTCACGCCTGCCGCGGGAACTCTCGCGGCGGGCCCTGTGCTCATGGTGAACGACCAGCCCGACCACTTCGTCCAGTACGTTGAATCTACCGGCTCTCAGTACATCGACACGGGCGTCATCGGACGATGCAACTCCGCAATGGACGCACACGTCATGTGGGTCAAGACATTCGACACGTCCTTCCTGAGCTCACGCATCGACGGCGGCAACACGCGCTTTGTGCTGTATGCGGCGAACGGACAGCACTGGATGGCGCATCGCTCATACACGCGCAGCACCGACTGCACGCTCACACCTCTCGTGAAGTGCAACATGAACGCACCCGACCACGTTTCGAGCAGCATCGTTGCGGACGGCGCAGGCGTCACATACACGATGGACGTCAACGGCACTCGGCGGATATCCCAGACGCGCGAGGAGGAGGGGCTCGACACGGGCCTCACCATGTATCTCTTCGCGCAGAACAAGGGCGGCAACGTGGACCTCGCGGCGCACATCCGTTGCTTCGACGTGAAGATCTACCAGGACGGCGCGCTCGCGCGCGATTTTCTCCCCTGCGTCAAGAACGGCAAGGCCGGCCTCTACGACGTCCTGAACGGATGGATCTACTTCAGCCGCGGCGGCGATCTCCTGTATCCAGACGAGAGGCCCGACAGGTGGGTTACGTGGGCGAACGCCACTGGCTCGAGCTACGTTCCCCTGGCGGTGCGCGGCAAGAGCGGAATCCGCGCGGAGATGAAGTACCGCCCGATGGACACCTCGAAGACCGACCAGTATTTCCTCGCGGCCCGTCAGGGCAACGAGCGTTTCCTGCTGAACTATTTCTACAAGACCGCCGAGAACACGATCGGCTACAGGGACAATTATCATCCGGTCAGCTGGCCGTGGACGAAGGGCGCCGACTACACTCTTCTTTCGGAGATAAGTCCGGAAGGCGCCGTAAGCGGCACGCGCAACGGCGAGCGGAAGAGCGGCGCGTCTGCGCTGGGCGCGTTCGACACCGGCCTCAACCTCTATCTGTTCGCGATCAACTGGGGCGGCGACGTGCGCGACTACTTCACGGGCCGCTTCTACTACGCCACGATCGACGTCTACGACGAGACGGCCGGCGAATACCGCCGCGTGCGCGAATTGAAGCCGTGCGTGAAGGACGGCAAAGTGATGTTCTTCGACAGGACTTCCCAGACGATGTTCAGGCCGTACCCGGCGATTCCCGCGAAGGACAACGCGCCGCCCGGCGGCGTGGTGATAATGGCGAAGTGAAGTTGCCTGGCCACAAAGAGCGCAAAGGCTTGTGCCGAGGAGCGTAATGACGATGAGGAACATGACGTGGAATTGCGCTTTGCTGGCGGCGATCTGCGCGGCTGTCATGCCGTCGCTTGCCGACACGCCGGACGCGTTCGTCGAATACGTCGAATCTAACGGCTCGCAGTACGTCGACACCGGCATCGTAGGCCGCTGCGGAACAAGCGCCGACATGACGATACAGTGGATGTGCCTCGACCTCGACGCATCCTTCCTCAGTTCCCGCACCGACGGCGGCAACACGCGCTTCATCCTATGCTCCAACAGCCGCAAGAACAAGTACTACGTCTGCCACAGGACATGGGCGGAAAGCGTCAACGCGGGCAGCTCGTCGTACAACACTTCAGCTCCCGACCGCGTCGCAGGCAGCATCACGCATGACGGAACGAGCGTCACTTTCACGCTGAGCGTTAACGGCAATACGGAGGTGAACGTGACGCGCGCCGAGGCGGCTCTCGACACTGGCCTCAGCATGTACCTCTTCGCGCAGAACCAAGGCGGCGCGCCGGTTCTCAGCTCGTCCGTGCGATGCTATGCGGTGAAGATATGGCAGGACGGAGCGCTCGTGCGCGACTTCAGGCCGTGCGTCAAGAACGACGTGGCGGGGCTGTACGACGCAGTCTCGGAAAGCATCTTCTTCCCGGCGGAGGGAACGCTCGTGGCGGGTCCGCCGTTGAAGCTCCACGACAGGCCAGACCATTTCGTGCAGTACGTCGAGTCCACGGGAACGCAGTACGTCGATACGGAAGTCGTTGGCCGGTGCAATTCGGAAATGGACGCGCATGTCATGTGGGTGCAGACTTCCGACACGTCTTTCCTGAGCTCTCGCGTCGACGGAAACAACACCCGCTTCATCCTGTACGGATCCAACGGCAGCCACTACATGGCGCACCGCTCGTACACGCGTAATACCGACAGCACCGTCCCCGCGGGCATAAGATGCAATCTCGCTGCGCCCGACCACGTTGCGAGCAGCATCGTGGCGGATGGTGCAAACGTCGCCTACACGATGGACGTCAACGGCACGCGGCGGATCTCCCAGACGCGTGCGGAGGAGGGAATCGACACCGGCCTCAACATGTACCTCTTCGCGCAGAACAAGGGCGGCGAGCCCGCGCTCCACTCCAAAGTGCGCTGCTTCGACTTGAAGATATGGCAGGACGGCGCGCTCGTGCGGGATTTTCGTCCGTGCGTCAAGGACGGCAGGGCGGGCCTCTACGACGAGGTGAGCGGATGGATATTCTTCGCCCGCGGCGGTGCGCTCGCGTATCCGAACGAGCGTCCCGACCTGTATGTGGACTGGGCGAACGCCACTGGCTCGAGCTACGTTCCACTGGCGGTGCGCGGCAAGAGCGGAATCCGCGCGGAGATGAAGTACCGCCCGATGGACACCTCGAAGACCGACCAGTATTTCCTCGCGGCCCGTCAGGGCAATGAGCGTTTCCTGCTGAACTATCTCTACAAGACCGCCGAGAACACGATCGGCTACAGGGGCAACTACCATCCGGTCAGCTGGCCGTGGACGAAGGACGCCGACTACACTCTTCTTTCGGAGATAAGTTCGGAAGGCGCCGTAAGCGGTACGCGCAACGGCGAGCCGAAGAGCGGCGCGTCGGCGCTGGGCGCGTTCGACACAGGGCTCAATCTCTATCTGTTCGCGATCAACTGGAGCGGCGACGTGCGCGACTACTTCACGGGACGCTTCTACTACACAACGATGGACGTCTACGACGAGGCGGCCGGCGAATACAGCCGCGTGCGCGATCTCCGGCCGTGCGTGAAGGGCGTGAACGTGATGTTCTTCGACGAGACGTCGCAGACGATGTTCAAGCCGTATCCGGCTATCTCGATGGACGGCAACGTGGCGCCTGTCACGCTCGACGTCTCCCAGGTCTTTCTGCGCCGTCCGTGGCAGCAGAACGTCTACACCAACCGCTTCACCGTCATGTGCGAGACGCCGCAGCAGTGGCCAGGGCTCGAGCTGCAGTACGGCGAGAACTACGAGCATTCCGTGGCCTGCGCGTACGAGTTCGCCCCTGCTGGCGGAACGTACGTCGCCAAGGCGCGCGTGACGCTCGAAGACTCTGCGGGCGCCACCGTCAAGTATCGTCTGGCGATTCCGGGATGGACGCTGACGGGCGATGCGCCCAGTCTGTCCGGCGAGGTCAGGCTCTGGCCGATGGAGGACGACTCCTTCACCTGCTCGATCTGGGGCGACAACCAGCAAGGCGCGCGCGCGGGCGACTGGGATGCCGACAAATACCTCTACGTCACGCGCCTCTTCGAGCACATGACCGCGCGCAGGGTGGACTTCGGCATCAACACAGGCGACATGGCGTCGAGCGCCAACTACGCCACGCAGATCGCGCCGCTCATCCTCGAGCGCAACAACGGCATCTTCGGCTGGCACACGCCGTACTACATAGCCTGGGGCAACCACGACACCTCGTATCCGAACAACAAGCCATACTTCGAGGCGTCGTCCATCGACGATCCTGACTACGGAACCTCCGCAGTCGGCAACGCATATCTCTACCGCGGCGATACGCTCTTCATCCTGCTCGACGACAGCGTGAAGGGCGCCGCCGCCACGAAGACGTGGCTGGAGAATCTGCTCGCCACCGAACGGGCGCGCAACGCGAAGTTCCGCCTCGTCTTCCACCATGTGCCGATCTACACCGAGACGTCAGGCAGCATGGCCACCGCGCTGGAGCAGACGTTCATCGACGGCAAGGTGGACGTAGTGTTCGGCGGGCACATGCACGGCTACGAGCGCATCAACAGGAACGGCGTGGTCTATCTCATCAACGGATGCGCGGGATACCTTGACCATCCGCTAAGCGTGGTGCACAACTGGGGCGACGACACTGCGGCCGGTGGACACAATCCCGTGCCTGCGCTGTGGGCGCGTCAGGTCGCATCGCAGCCCGGCACGCTCGCTGCGTCCGAGCCTATTCGCATGGGAATGTTCGTGGGCTACGGCGAGCTCAAGGTCTCTGGCGATACGCTCACCTACCTTGCGCACTGCTTCAACGCAGACGGCTCGTATGTGGGCGTGGTGGATAGCTTCACGCTCAAGTCGGGCGACGCGCCAACCGCTTCGCCGTCCGTGCCGGCCGTAGGAGCTGCCCCTGAAGGCCTCATCGACGGCGCCGACTTCGACCTCGTCGAAGCAGCGGGCGTCACTTCCGTGCACGGCACGGTGGGCGGTCCATTCCGCTTCGCGAAGTCTCCCGTAACGCGCGCTCAGTGGGCGGCGTGGCGGCAGGCGTGCGGGGAGAATGTGGCGCTCGCTCCCGAAGACGCCGCAAAACCAGCCACGGGAATGTCGAAGAAGGAAATTGGGCAATTCCTCGCGTGGATCAACGGCGAGAACGGGAAGTACCGTCTGCCCACCGCGGCGGAGTGGGCGGCGGCGAAGTTCCGCAGAAACGGCGAGTGGCTTGGATCGACAGGTCCTGGCGAGGTGAGCGAATGGACTTCCACGGTCGTGCCGTCAACCGGACGCTGTCGCATCATGGGCGGCAACTCCGTTGCGGTGCCTGGCACTTGGACATCTCTCGAGGAGAAGCCCGAGGTCGCGAGCGACGAATGCTGCGCCGTGTATCTTGGGTTCAGGCTTGTCGAGAGCGTGGGCGAATGGAGCGAGCCGGTCGATCCCCTGGACGCAGTGCTCGACGCGGCAGCGTCAATTGATCCTTCCGCCGACACGGGCGCGTACAAGTGGGAGAACGGTGCGCTCGTCTCGATTGCGGACGAATGGTTTGCCGCCACGCCTGGCGCGCTCGCGTACGATGTGCCTGTTGTGCTGACCGGACGCGGCGCCATCGCGCACACCAATGAAAACGCAGTCGCGCTGCGCGGCGGTCTGATCGCGCCGAATGCAGAGTCCTTCGCCAAGTGCGGCTCCGGCGCGCTGGAGATCTCCGGCTCGGTGAAGGTTGGCCGTACCGTTGGCTCCGGCGTAGCCGCGCTGACGGGCTGGCTTTTCACTGCCGAGGGAACGCTCACGCTCGACGGAGTGCGCTACGTAGGCACAAGCGCGCAGTTCCGCACTGCCGACCGCGAGCTGCACCTGAAGGGCGCGAACGACTTCTCCGACGCGACGCTCGTGTTCAACGCCGAGAGCGTGACGAATGTCGTCTGCGCGTCTGACGAAACGGCGTCGTTCGTCGCGAGAAACGCGAGGCAGCACTATCAGAACGCGGATGCGGGCTATGGCATCGGCCGCGGCGTGACGTTCATGGTCTGCGACGATCTCAAGCTGGAGCAGGCCGCCTATTCCGTCGATGGCGTACTGCGCACCGCGGCGCTCAACATGACGTCCAACATGGGGCCGTGGATATGGGGCGAGGGCGAGGTGCGTGCGGACTACTTTGGGACGTACAAGAACTCGTGGCTGCGCCTCGGCGTGAGCAACGTGGTGATAACCTCGGCGCGTCCGTGCAGGTCCAACTACGCCGAGAGCCGCCATCGCATCCAGGTGGAGGGACCGGCCGTGCGGCTCTCGGGCACGTGCGACTGGACGATTCCGCAGAGGGACACTCTTGGCGTCAGTGTGGAAGTGGGGGCGTCCTGCACTCGCACGGACGAGCCGCGCCTCGTTGTCGACACGCTTGATCCGGACGACGGCGTGACGGCGCACACGTTCACGTTCACGCCGTCTGCCACATTCGACGCGTGGGGCATCACCAAGGTCAACCCCGGAACTCTCGTCGTCTCGGGTACGTTTGGCCATAGCGGCGAGACGCGCGTTGAGGGCGGCGTTCTGCAGATCCGCGGCGCGACCGCTTTCACCGCGGCTCCGCTCAGGGTGAACGGCGGCGAACTCGCCTTCGAGCCTGCGGCGCAGCTAATGCTGTCGCAGGGCGTTGCATTCGCTGGCGGCAGCATCAGGCTGCTTCCCGATGAAGACGGCAGCTATGACTACTGGCTAGGCGGGCCGCGCGTCGTTGCGACTGCTGCGTCGGTGAATAGAGCGCCAAGCGTGCATTCCGTCCGCAGAATGTTTGGCGCGAAGGTTGCGGAGAATCCAGATGGCACGTTCAGTGTTGTAATATATCCCGAGCATGGTCTTTGGTTGTTGATCAAATGATTGGGATATTCGGCCGTCTGGATGCAACATGCGTGCTTTCTTATGCCGTTGCCGTTGCATATTAGGCGGGATGCTATTGACAGATGCTTTGTTGTTTCTTTCCATAACACTGTGGAATGTGGTATAATATGCGCCAGTGAGACCAATAGCAATGGCCATCTTGTCGATTATGCAGCAGCCATGTGCTATGGCGAATCAGCTTCAACAATCCAGCAAAGGAGTTCATATAATGCAGAAATGCAGTAGACGGTCGTTTCTGAAACGCGCAGGCGGTGCGGTGGCGCTGCCGTGGCTTGTGCCGGCGTCGGCGTTGGGACTGGACGGCAAGGTGGCGCCGTCCAACCGCATAGTGGTGGCTGGAATCGGCCTCGGCCGCAGAGGAGGCGGCGTGTTCCGCAGCTGGGTGCTGCCGGAGAAGGACGTGCAGTTCGTGGCGATCTGCGACGTGTGGAAGGAGCGGCGCGACCGCATCAAGGCCTGGACAGACGCGCACTACGGCAACAAGGACTGCAAGACGTACATCGACATGCGCGAGATGCTCGCGCGCAAGGACATAGACGCCGTGCACATCGCCACGGGCGACCGCTGGCACGCGCCGGCATCCGTTCTCGCCATGCGCGCTGGCAAGGACGTGTACTGCGAGAAGCCGTCCGCCATGACCGTCCGCGAGGGGCAGGCCGTGGTCGCCACCGCTAAGAAGTACGGCCGCATCTACCAGGCCGGCATCCAGCGCCTCAGCGAGCCCAACTTTATCGTGTGCAACGAGCTGCTGCGCCTCGGCCGCCTCGGTGAGGTGAAGAAGGTCTATGCCCACCTCTACTTCGGCACTCCGCTCTACCTGCAGCGCAAGTGGCTGCCTGCCGAGAAGCAGCCGCCGCGCGAGGAGCTGGACTGGGACGCATGGCTTGGCCCATGCCCGTGGCGTCCATACAACCGCAGCTACCTCACGCACTGGGTGAAGTACTACGACTTCGGCACAAGCATCATCGGCGACTGGTGCTCCCACACCTATGCCCAGTGCCACGACGCGCTCGGCATGGAGGCCACGTCTCCCGTTTTCTATCCGGCGATGAACATGGCCGAGCCGAACGGCATGGCGCTTCGCTTCGCGAACGGCGTGGAGATGATCGCCGAGCAGCGCGGCTGGCGCGGAACGTGCGGAGTGAGGTACGTGGGCAGCGAGGGATGGGTGGCGTGCGCCGACGGCTATACGCGGCCCGACGTGTCGCGTCCGTCGCTTCTCGCTGACTACAACAAGATCCTCGCCGACTACTGCGCTCGTACGGGCTACACCACCGAGAACCACATGCGCCAGTTCTTCAACTCGGTGAAGTCGCGCGGCAAAACCGTGGCGAATCCTGTGCTCATGCACCGCTCAATGACCTCCACGCACTGCGCCAACATAGCGCAGTGGCTCAACCGCGACATGCACTGGGACCCCGTGAAGGAGCAGTTCATCAACGACCCCGAGGCGAACCGCATGCTCTACCGCGCGCATCGTCCGGGATGGCAGATAATCTAGGGAATAGGTTATAGGGAATAGTGGATAAGTGAGAAGCAAGAAGTGAGAAGTTAGAGGTAAGCTGAAATGAAGAGAATTGCATTGTTTTTCGCGCTGTCGTGCTTCAGCGCATTTGCGGCGCTCGAAGGGCAGCCCATCTACAAGATGACCGAGGCGCAGCTGCTGGGCGTGGCGAAGTCCGGCGAGCTCGACGACCGCATGACGGCGTGCCAGGAGCTGGCGCACCGCGGAACGGCGGCGAGCGTGCCAGCGCTCGCGGCGATGCTTGCGGAGAGAGAGCCTTCGCTCTTCCATTCCGCGCTGTACGCGCTGCAGAACATTCCTGGCTCAGAGGCCGAGGCGGCCCTTGCCGCTGCGGAGGTGAAGGCCGAACCCGCGCGCCGCGCGGCGATCGCCCACGTCCGCGCCGCGCGTGCGGGGAAGGTGTTCGCGCTCGAAGGCTACGCTGGCGCCACCGAGGTGCTCACTGCCTTCCCGGAGAAGACGCCCGCGCAGAAGGGCGACATGGCGGCCTTCGCGAAGATCGTGGAGGTGGCGGCTGCTAGAGGCCATGCGGGCACGCTCGCAAAGTTCCAGCTGATCGGCTTCCCGGGGAACGCGGTTGACGGCGAGCTTCTGAAGATGGCCCGCGGCGACGACGCGAAGAAGGCGCGCCTCGCATTCAGCGTGCTCGGCGAGCGCAAGACGCGCAGCGTGCTGCCCGCCCTCTTCGAGATGGCGCGCAGGCCGTCGAACGAGCGCATGAGGCGCGGGGCGCTGAACGCTCTGGCCCAGGCATGCGACGCCCGCACGGACATGCCGGAGCTGCTGAAGCTGCTGGCGCTAACGCCGGACGACGAGCAGATGCGCGGCGTACTTGTGCGCGTGACTTCCACGGCGTTCGTGCCCACTGCCAAGCGCGTGAACGTGGTGGAGGCGAAGTTCGGCAACTTCGACGCGAGGCGCGTGGCTGACGTGAAGCTGATGGTGGATTCTCTCCTCGAGGCGGGATCGCGCGAGATCATGTCCGGCTGCCGCCTCGTGGGCCGCGGCGGCTTCCACAGCGACCCCGCGCCCGGGATGCAGAAGGAGCTGCGCATCGCCTACTCAGTGGACGGCGGGCCGGTGCGCCGCGAGACGGTGCCGGAAAACGCGGTGGTGGCGTTTGGCGAGAGCGTGCTGCCCGACTACGCGGCGAAGCCGCTCGTTGAGGCGGCGCTGAAGGCGAAGGGCGCAGAGCGCGCGGCGCTCGTGCACGTGATCTGCGCGCTCGATAGGCGTGGCTGCGTGCCTGGTTCCGAAGCGGTCCTGTTCAGGCCGATATTCAACGGCAAGGACCTCTCGGGATGGAAGTGCGGCGGCGACTTCTTCCACGCGAAGGATGGCGTGCTGGTGGTGGAGTCCACCGCGCAGAATCCCTGCAAGTCGAGCCAGTACCTCGTCTACGCCGCCGAGCAGTTCGGCGACTTCGAGCTTCGCTGCTCGTTCCGGCTTGGTCCGGGCGCCAACTCCGGCTTCCAGATCCGCAGCACCGACAGCACCACCAAGGACACTGGCTACCAGGCCGACATGGACGGCTCGGGCGGCATCGTGGGCTACTTCTACTGCACCGGACAGCACCTCGTTGGCAAGCGCGGCTGCGAGGTGACGCTCGCCCAGAGCGGGCTCAAGAGCGTCGTTCCCTTCGCCGACGACAAGGAGCTGCAGAAGGTGTACCGCGTGGGCGAGTGGAACGACATGCGCGTGGTGGCGAAGGGCAACATGCTCGTGATGTGGGTCAACGGCGTTCGCACGGCCACCGTGATGGACGCCCGTCCGGAGTTCCTGCCCGCAAAGGGCTACATCTCGATCCAGCTGCACCAGGGCCGCCCGATGAAGGCCGAGTTCCGCGACATCCGCGTGCGCACGGCCGACGTGACGGTTGACGGTCCGCTCGAGACCATGCTGATCCAGCGCCTCGAGAAGCTCGAGAGCGGTGAAGCGCCGAAGTTCGAGGGAGCCGACTGGATCTGGCACAGGGACGCACAGAAGCCCAACGCGAAGGTCGCCTTCCGCGCCGAGCTGGAGCTGCCGCAGGGCGAGATCGAGAAGGCGGGCCTCATTTTCTCGTGCGACGACGGCGCGGTGTTCAGCGTGAACGGACGCGAGGTCGGCCGCCAGACCGACGGCAAGCTCTGGTACACTCCTACGATCGCAATGGGTGCCGAGCGACTGAACCTTGCGCCCGGCCGCAACGTGATCGAGGTTGCGGCCTTCAACAGCGACAACAACGCCGCCGCCCTCATCGCCATGGTCGAGGTGGCATACTCCGACGGCCGCGTGCTGCGCTTTCCCACCGGCACGCGCGGATGGAAGGCCTCGCTTGACGGCAAGACGTTCGTAGAGCCGCATCTTGTGTGCCCCTACGGCGGCGAGCCGTATGGCAAGTTCGAAGGGAAATGATGACCATGAAAAAACTGACGACTGCATTTTTGGCTGCAGCCGCCATGACGCTTGGATTCGCCGCGCGCGGGGCTGTTTACCACTTCGACACGTCCGGCGCGCCCAAGCTCGCCGCCTGGACCGACACGAAGCTGCGTCCGGTGGTGGAGCAGTGGTATCCGCGAATCTGCTCGCTCCTGCAGGAGCCCGGATTCAAGCCGCCGGAGGAGGTGAAGTTCTGCTACCGCGAAGACCGCCAGATGCGCGGAATCCCCGCGTGGACGATGGGCAACGCGATATGGCTCAACCGCCAGTGGTTTGAGGGCAACCTCGAAGGCGAGGCGATCGGCTGCGTGGTGCACGAGATGGTGCATGTGGCGCAGGCGTACCGCCGCGGCCGCCACCCAGCGCCCAGCTGGGTGCAGGAGGGCATTGCGGACTACGTGCGCTGGTTCTTGTACGAGCCGTACTCCCACGGCGCGCGCCCCAACTTCCGCAACCAAAGGACGCGCTACGACAACAGCTACCGCACAACGGCCCACTTCCTCAACTACGTCGAGCTCAAGTACGGTGGCGGCAACACGCCGATCTACAGGCGCCTTAACGCCGCCGCGCGAAACGCGGCCTACTCGGACGAATTCTGGAAGGTGGCGACGGGCAAAGACGTCGCAGCTCTTGACGCTGAGTGGAAGCAGGCGTTCGCCCGCCCTCCGCGCGACGAACTCCGCGGCCGCGCAGTCAGGAAGGCGGATGCGCCGAAGAGGGAATCGCAGGAAAAGAAGGACAGATAATGGCAACGTTGAAACTTGGAGTGCTGGGTTCGGGCGCTGGCTCGAACATGCAGTCGATTGTTGACGCCATTGAGAAGGGCGACCTTGACGCCGAGATCAAGCTGGTGCTGGCGGATGTGGCGGACGCGAAGATTCTCGACCGAGCGCGCCGCCACAACATACCATGCCAGTGGCTCGACTGCTCGCCGTGGAAGACGAAGCTGGAGGGACCTGGCGAGGACGAGTGCATACGCCTTCTCAAGGAGGCTGGATGCGACACCGTGGTGCTCGCCGGCTTCATGCGCATCGTGAAGCCGAAGCTGCTTGCCGCGTTTCCGATGCGCGTTTTGAACATCCATCCCGCGCTGCTGCCCGCCTTCCCCGGCGTACACAGCTGGCAGCAGGCGCTCGACTACGGATGCAAGGTGGCTGGCGTGACGGTGCATTTCGTCGACGCGGGCACGGATTCTGGGCCCATCATCGTGCAGAAGTGCGTTCCCGTGCTGGAGGACGACACGCCCGAGAGCCTGCACGCGCGCATTCAGGTGCAGGAGCATCTGGCCTTCCCCGAGGCGCTGCGCCTTCTTGCCGCCGGCCGCCTCAAGGTGGAGGGCCGCCGCGTGCGTATCACCGGCTAGAAGCGGCGTGTACAAAATGATTGCGCTCGCGCGGGAAAAGAGATACAATTATTGTCCACAAGGAGTAACAAGCCATGGCTGAAAAGAAAGCTCAGAAAAAGATCGAGTGGTCGAAGCTCGGCTTCGGGTTCTCGGACGTGAACTGCCACATCCGCTACACGTGGAAGGACGGCAAGTGGTCGAAGCCCAGCTTCGTGAAGGATCCGTACATCACGATGCACATCGGCGCAAGCTGCCTGCACTACGGGCAGGAGTGCTTCGAGGGCATGAAGGCGTTCCGCCAGAAGAGCGGCAAGATCGTGATATTCCGTCCCGACGAGAACGCCAAGCGCATGTACCGCACTGCTGAGCGCTGCGTGATGCCTCCCGTGCCGGTGGAGATGTTCATCGAGGCTGCGGTCAAGCTCGTGAAGAAGAACAAGGAGTTCGTGCCTCCGTACGGCACCGGCGGATCGCTCTATCTGCGCCCGCTCCTGATCGGCACAGGCCCGCAGATCGGCGTGGCACCCGCCAAGGAGTACACGTTCATCATGATGTGCATGCCCGTGGGCGCGTACTACAAGGGCGGACTCAAGCCCGTGCGCGCCGTGATCCTCGACGACTGGGACCGCGCCGCTCCGCACGGCATGGGCGACGTGAAGGTGGGCGGCAACTATGCGGCGTCGCTCTTCGCGCACGAGAAGGCAAAGCGCGAAGGCTGGCCCGTGGAGCTCTATCTCGACGCGAAGAGCCACAAGTACGTGGAGGAGTTCTCCACCTCGAACTTCGCCGGAATCACAAAGAGCGGCAAGTACGTCACGCCAGATTCCTGCTCCGTTCTGCCGTCCGTCACCAACAAGTCCCTCTGCCAGGTGGCCGCCGATCTCGGCATCCCCGTCGAGCGCAGGAAGATTCCCTACGCGGAGATCAAGCGCTTCAAGGAGGTTGCGGCCCTCGGCACTGCGGTGGTGATAACGCCCGTGTGGGAGATCACGCGCGGCAAGGACGTGATCAAGATCTCCGAGCCGGACGTAGTTGGCCCCACGCTGCAGAAGCTGTACGACACCGTGCAGGGCATACAGTA
>JAFXIL010000067.1 GCA_017563185.1 Kiritimatiellia bacterium
CCATCCGGCCGGATGGAGGATCAGCACTTCGTCGAGACGCACGTCGCGGCAGCCCACGAAGAACACGCAGCGTCCGGGGATGTTGGTGTGGCTGTTGCGGACCCAGCTGTAGCCGGTCCAGGTCTTCCTGCCCGAGTCGTGGTGGAACTTCTCCGCGTTGCCGTCGATCGTGCCCGCGCCGGTGATGGCCACGTTCGTCTGCCCGACGGTATAGAACATGGCGCGCCGGTTGAAGCGCGGCGCGCGCTCGGCGTTCCACACGTCGTTCGTCTCGAAGAGCGGGTACTTGAGCGGGTTCTCGCCGCCAAGGAGCGTGGCGCCGCGTTCGATGTGGAGATCGACGTTGCTCTTGAGGCTGAGCGTGTAGGTGACGTATCTGCCGCCGCCCGGCACGAGGACTCGGCCGCCGCCGCTGGCACAGCATTCGTCTATCGCCCTCTGGATGGCGGCGGTGCTGTCCGTCGCGCCGTCCGGCTTCGCGCCGTAGCGCGTGACGTTGAAATCGGCGCAGAACGCGCCCGATGCGACGGCCGGCCCCGCTAGCGCGACGGCAAGAAGGGTTTTCAGCCAATGAAGTTCATTCCGCTGGAGATCGTCGTTCATGCCGCCATTATACCACATTTGTTTTTCCGCTGCCATGGCAAAACCATCCAAACGGCGCGGGGGCGAAAGTTACATCTGCATCGCCCGGCCATTCGCCCTTGCAGCATAAAATCCTCAAACCTTGAAGCGCTGGTTTAATCTCTCGCGCAAAGAACATTCCGGGAATTCAGCAAGGCCGAGAGGCATCATATATCTCACCACCGCTTCCCGGCCACGGCCGGAAATCCGGCCTTCTTCGTAATCGCCCTATTCCACGATGGGCTTGTACCTGGGCACGAGCAGCTTCATGACGCACCAGGCGACGAGATACGCAACGCCGCACACGCAGAACACGATCATGTAGGCGGCCGGCTTGCCCTCGAAGCCCATGAAGGAGAACGCCTTGCCAGCACCCTGCGCATAGGTGAAAAGACGGCCCGCGTACACGTTCACGAGGAAGGCGCCGAAACCGCCCGCCATCGCGCCGATGCCGGTGATGGAGGCGATGGTCGATTTCGGGAACATGTCGCCGACCGTCGAGAAGATGTTGGCGCTCCACGCCTGGTGCCCAGCCGCCGCAAGGCCGATCAAACAGGCCGGGAACCACACGGACGTGTTCGAAAGCGGCTGCGCGAAGAGCGCCGCGAGCGGGAAGAACGCAAAGAGCAGCATCGCAGTCATGCGGCACATGTACGGATTGCCGCCCTTGTACCCCTTGTTGACGAGCACCGTAGGCAGCTTGCATCCGTAGATGGAGACCACCGTCACGATCAGGTAGAGCGTGAACACGAGCGCCTGGCCCATCGGCGTGGAAGGCGCATGGCCCTGTTCCTTGAAGTACGCCGGCGCCCAGAAGAGGTAGAACCACCACACGCCGTCGGTGCAGAACTTGCCCACGATGAAGCTCCACGTCTGACGGTAGGTGAAGCACTTGAGGAATGGGATTGGCTTCTCGTCGGAAGCACGGACCGCCGATGCGCCTGCGTCTCCGGTTGATTCTTCGTCCTGCGAAACGTAGTCGAGCTCGGCCTTGTTCATGAACTTCGAGTCGTGCGGCTTCGTGTAGAGCCACTGCCAGAAGAACATCCATACGAAGCCGACGCCGCCGATGATTATGAAGGCGAGCTCCCATCCGAAGTGCTTCGCGAGCGAGGGAATCGTGAGCGGCGCCATGAGCGCGCCCACCGAGGCGCCGGAGTTGAACACCGAAGTCGCGAACGCGCGGTCCTTCTTCGGGAAGAACTCGGCCGTCACCTTGATCGCCGCAGGGAAGTTGCCCGCCTCGCCGAGCGCGAGGAAGCCGCGGCACACGAGGAACAGCCACACCGAGACGGACGCCACCGCCGCCGCCGCCGCCGATCCGGCCTTGACCGCGCGCAGGGCCGCGACGGTATCGACACCGTCGACGAACCAGCACGTCGCCACGCCGCAGCCAGCATGAAGGCAGGCCGCGAGCGACCACACGAAAATCGCCCACAGGTAGCCCTTCTTCGTGCCCATCCAGTCCACGAACTTTCCGGCGAAGAGGCAGGCCACGGCGTAGAATATCGAGAAGAAGCCGGTGATCATGCCATAATGGGCGTCGGTCCAGTGGAATTCCGGCTGGATGAACTCGGGGAACGTGAGGGACAGCACCTGGCGGTCCAGATAGTTCACCGTGGTCGCCGCGAACAGCAGCAGGCAGATCGTCCACCTGAAGTTCGACATCTTCGTGTTCTCGCTCATTTTTTGCCTCCGTTGCCTTTTACGGTCTTGCCCTTCGCCGCGCGACCTGCGCGGCCGTCCAGAAACTCGCGCACGCGCTCCATCGTCTCTGCGCTGAGAATGTGCTCCATCAGGCATGCGTCCTTCTCGGCGTTCGTCTCGCCCACTCCGAGCTTGAGCAGGAACGCCCTGAGGATGGTGTGGCGCTCAAGCACCATGGTCGCCACGCGGCTGCCCTCCTCGGTGAGCTTGATGCTCTCGTACGGCTCCTGCGTGACGAGGCCCAGCTTCTTGAGCTCGGCGATGGCCTTCACGACGCTTGGCATCTTCACGCCGATGGCGCGCGCCACGTCGCGCACGCGCGCCTGGCCGTTGTCGCGGATGAGCAGATGTATCTCCTCGATGTAGTCCTCAAGAGACTTTGTCATCTCCAGCCTCCTCCTGATTTGTGACCGTCGGCTCCTGCGCAGGCGTCTCCTCGCGCACGGTTACAGCCGCCTCGCCGCGCGTGGGATTGCGCTTCGCGAACTCCTTCGCGAAGGCGCGGTACGCCTCGGCTCCCCTGCACGACGGATCGTAGAACACGACGGGCTGGCCGTAGCTGGGAGCCTCGGTCGTGCGCACGTTGCGGGGGATCATCGTGTCGTACACCTTGTCGCCGAAGTGCTCGCGCACCTCGGCAATCACGTCCTGCGCAAGGCGGGTGTTGGCGTTGACCATAGTCATGAGGATGCCGTTGAGCTCGAGCGCGGGGTTGGCGCCGTTCGCCTTGAGGCGGGCGATGAGGTCCTGCATCACGCTAAGCCCCTCGAGGGCGTAGTACTCGGCCTGCATGGGCACGAGTATGCCGTCGGCAGCGGCGAGAGTCGATGTCATGAGGATGCCGAGAGAGGGGGGGCAGTCGAGAAGGATGTAGTCGAACACGCCCGCGTCGCGGATCGCCTGCAGCACGTTGCGCACGACCTGCAGGCGGTCGGGACGCTGCGCGAGGTCGATCTCGCATCCGGAGAGGTTCACCTCGGAAGGTATGATGTTGAGGTTCTCGTACGCAGTGGGCTGGATCATGTCCGCTATCTGCTGCTGCCCTATCAGGCACGGATAGAGCGACACCCCGGCCTGCGGCGAGAGGCCAAGGCCCGTCGTGGCGTTCGCCTGCGGGTCGAGGTCTATCACAAGCACGGTGTGGCGCGTCTTGGAAAGCGCCGCCGCCAGGTTGACAACCGTCGTCGTCTTGCCCACGCCGCCCTTCTGGTTGGCCACGGCTATCACGCGAGTGACTATCTTCTCCATTCTACCCCCGTCTCACAAGTTTGAAGAATCTATCCTGATACTGCTCGAAAACGCCCTTCCTGCGAAGGAGGGCGCCAAGCTCATGCACGAGGCGCGGATCGGCCTGCGCCTTCTCGAACGCGGCCTCAATCTCGATGCGCACGGTCTCGGGAAGTCCGTCTAGGGCGCTGCGCCTGCGCGCGGCCTCGAGCTCGCGCACGTTCACGGGCGCCGAGGCGTTCACGTGCAGCCAGAAGAAGTGCACGAGCGACACGTCCCACGGATCGTCCACGCCCTGTATCACCGCGCCGAAGACCTCGTTGCGCTCCACCACGTCGGCCACCACGCGTGCGGTTATGGCCTCCATCGAGTCGGTCACCACCTGCTCGGAGAACGCCTCCTGGGAGAGCTTGTAGCCGTACTGGAGGATGCGTATCGAATCTTCATGCTGCTTGAGAAACTCCAGATACGCGCGCGCCTGCTCGCCGAAGCCCTCCGCCGCGCCGTCCATGTACGCCTCGGGGGTGATTATCGCGGGCTTGTGGGCCTCGAGACGCCCTTCACGCACGCGCACCTTCCCGGGATCGTCCGGCAGCTCCGCGATGTGATGGTACAGCACGCGCGTCTCGCCGAACGTCTCGAGCGCGCGCGAGGGCCCGCGCACCACGTTGGTGTGGTGCACCGCGTACCAGAAGTCAAAGTTTTTCGTTCCTTCTTGCATGTGACTGATTATGATATCAGAAATCGCGCGCGGAAACAAGCATCTAGCGCACGCCGTTCCATTCTTCGAAGCGCTTGCGGGCGAGCGCCTTGTACTTCGCGCCCGTGCCGCCGTTGACGAAGGGATCAATGGAGATGCCGCCTCGCGCCGCGAACTTGCCAACCACCTCCATGTACTTCGGCTTCAGGAGGCGGCTCAGGTCGTCGTATATGACGTTCACCACGTCCTCGTGGAAGTCGCCGTGGCTGCGGAATCCGAAGAGGTAGAGCTTGAGCGACTTCGACTCGACTAGCAGGCGCGAGGGGATGTAGCGTATCGTGAGCGTTGCGAAGTCGGGTTGGCCGGTCTTCGGACACAGCGTTGTGAATTCGGGGCACGTGAAGGTGACCCAGTAGTCGCGCTCCGGATGGCGGTTTGCGAAGGCGTCCAGAAGGGACGGGTCGTACCCGCCCTCCGGACGCACCGTGCGCCCCAGCGCCTTCAGTCCGTCGAGGTCTTCTCTCATTCTCACACCTTGTAGAACTCTTCCCACTCCTTGCGCGGCGCCGCCGGTCCCGCAAGATACTTCGCCGCCTCTGCGTCGTTCAGGATCGCCCCTGTCTTAGGGTCGATCTTGATCGACCTCCTCAGGCGCTGAGCGATGCAGCCGAGCGTGAACATCTGCGAGAGCGGCCCCGCCACCGAGAACGGCGAGCGCGTCTTCTCGCGCCCCATCACTCCGAGCAGGAAGTTCGCGTAGTGGTTGGAGCCAGGCTTCTCGTACTCGGGCAGCTTCTCGTTGGACCCGACCTTCTGCAGCGGGCTCGAGTGCGACCCTCCCTGCCAGATCGTGCCGTCCGCCATGTAGATCTCCTTTCCGGGATTGAGAGAGAAGCCCTTCTCCTTCGCTGCCGCAGCCACTCCTCCTGGCGGCGGAATGTATCCCTGCCCCTTCGGCGTCTTGTAGCCCCTGGGAAGCTCGGGCAGGTTCTGGCGGCCCTCGTACCACTCGATGTCGAAGCCCTTGCGTCCGGGCTTGGACGGGAACCGGAACGTGAGCGTGTTGTTCATCGGGAACACGAACGGGTTGTGCCCCGTCACGTTCGAGATGCGGATCTCGCTCGGCAGCCCAAGGTCGTAGAACTGGTGGATCGTGTCGAGGATGTGCGCTCCCCAATCGCCGAGCGCGCCATTGCCGAAGTCGTACCAGCAGCGCCAGTCGCCGTTCACATAGTCGCGGTTGTACGGACGCATCGGCATCGTGCCCAGCCACACGCTCCACCCGTCACGCCCCATCGTCTCGGGAATAGGCATCTCCGGCGGCATCGCGTTCACGTTGCCGTTCCACTTGTGCCAGCGGCGGCTGGAGTTCATGTGCGCCACCACCTTCTTGATCTCGCCAAGCACGCCTGAGGCACGATAGTCGCGGAACTGATAGTAGTTCGCGCCCGAATGGCCCTGGTTGCCCATCTGCGTGGCGACGCCGCTCTTCTTCTCGGCGGCCATCATGAGGCCGATCTCGCGGAATGTGTGGCCCATCGGCTTCTCGGTGAAGATGCCCTTGCCCATGCGCATCGCCATCATGGCAATCGGGAAGTGGGCATGGTCGGGCGTGCATGCGGCAACGGCGTCGATCTCGCCGCCCATCTCCTCGAGCATCTTGCGGAAGTCCTTGAACCGCTTCGCGTTCGGGAATTTCTTCAGGGCGTTCTGCGTGTGCTTGGCGCCCATGTCGGTGTCGCAGAGCGCCACGATGTTGCAGAGCCCTGTCTTGGCGAACGACTGTATGTCGTGCCAGCCCTGGTTGCCTATGCCGCACACGGCAAGGTTCACCTTGTCGCCAGGCTTCCACGGCTTGCCGCCGGCAAGGGCGGGAACGAACGGAAACGCACCAGCGGCCAGCGCGGCCTGCAGGAACGAACGGCGGGATGTTTTAGCATTCATCTTGAGGTTCCTTGGGAGGGGTAGAGGGTGAGATGTTGAGAGTTCGAAGTTCGAAGAGACAAGTGGCGAGTGAGAGGTCACTCGAATGCAAGGGTTGGGTCGAACGGGAAGCGACCGAACTTCGCGCCGTAAATGGCGAGGCCGGCCTTGTCGGCCTCGAGACGCACCACTGCCTTGCCGTTGCCCTTGGCGAGCAGTTCCGCGCTCACCTCGGCCTCGACGAGATATCCGTAGCTGCCGGCCTCGTGCAGGGTTCTGTCGCGCTTCTGCGAATGCCAGGAAAGGATGCCGCGATGGTCGGCCGGGTCGTCGGGCAGGACCATCGTCTTAACGAGCTCTCCGTTCACATACACCTTCACGGCGCCAGGCCACTTGACGTCGCTCGTCATGGGATAGGAGTTCGGGTTCTTGGAGCGGTCGGCGAAACCGCCGCCGAGCATGCAGTCGAGATCGACGGCGCCCTTGTCCTTCACGCCGTCTGCGTCCTTGGCGTTGAGACGCTTGGATCCCACCTCGGCGCGGAACATGGCCTTCTTTCCGGCGGGCACACCCGTGAACTCATATTCGAAGAAGCCCTTCCCCGCGCCGCACGCCTTCAGGCCGCCGAGCACGTTCCACTGCTTCTGGCTCCACTCGGCACGCGCGAATGCGCCAGGCATCACCGTGAGCGCGTTTGCGGCCTTCTCGCCGCGCGTCACGAAACAGGCGAAATTGCGCGCGACGGGCGTGGGCGAAGAGCCCTCGTCCTCTGGACCGGCAAAGAGGCCGAACAACACGATGCCGCACGCCGTCTCGCCGGGCAGGACCACGGGCACGTCGGCAATGCGACCGTTCTGCCAGGCGCTGGCCGTGAAAGTGGGTCCCTTCGGGAGATTCTGCTCGCGGAAGCGGCCGCAGACGTCCCAGTAAAGCAGCTTGCCGCGCAGGGAGAGGCTGCGCCCGGCGTACCTGTCGGTGGTGAGCGAGATGTCAACCGGCATGGTCCAGGTCTCGCCGGCCTTGAACTCGCGGCACATCTCCTTGTCGAGCGGCAGGTACGCGTCCGCATGAAGATCCTTCAGCTTCATCCTCCCCTGCGTGAGCTCCTCGATGCCAGTGTACTTGGGCGTGCGGTCGAAACGCACATATCCGTTCCACTCGTTGATCACGTCGTGGTGCTCCGTGTAGAGCCAGCCGCAGCACTGCAGACGGCGGCGGAATGCGTTCATCATCATGTGGTAGTCCCAGCTCCAGTCGCAGTCTCCCGTGGAGCCCTTGTATCCCCACACGTTGCCGCACTCGCTGTTGAACATCGGCGCGGAGCCCTGCACGAAGCCGCCCACGTAGTTCGCCTTCGAGCCGGGGAAGGTCTGCTTGCAGCGCCGCTCGACCTCGGCCTCCCAGCTGTATCCGGGCAGATAGCAGTGCCATGTGTTGAGGTCGGTGACGACATGGTCGTTGTGGCAGGGCGAGTTGTCCTCTACGAGGCGCGTGGGGTCGAGCTGCTTCGCGCGGGCGTAAATCTTCGCCACCTCGCGGCGTACCCAGGGGGCGTAGCGGCGGGCGCAGTTGCCGCCCCAGTTCTCGCCGTCCGCGAAGAGTCCCCACGTCTCGTTGAACAGCACCCACGAGAAGATGGACGGGTGGTTGAAGTCGCGGCGCACCATCGCCTCGAAGCAGAAGGCGTGCTCGCGGAACATCGCCTCGCTCGCGGCGCCCCAGGCGTTCGGCACGTCGGCCATGATCAAAAGGCCGAGCTTGTCTGCCCAGTAGAGCTTGCGCGGAATCTCGACCTTGATGTGTACGCGGTTGCCGCTGAGGGCGAGCTTCTTCGAGATGAGTATCTCGTTCTTCATGAACTCGTCGGACGGAAACGTGTAGAATCCATCCGGGTGGTAGCTCTGGTCGAGCGTGAGCTGCAGATAGACGGGCTTGTTGTTCAGCGTCACGCACGGATGCTCCGTGCCGGGTATCTTGCCCACTCCTATCTTGCGCATTCCGAAGTACGTGGCCACCTTGTCAGGAGGGAAGTCTTCACGCGCCTCTGCGGGCGCAAGCGAACACTGCACCTCGTAGAGGTACGGCGAGTCGAGGTCCCACAGCTTCACGTCGCGCAGCGGGATCTTCAGCTTCGCGCCCATCTGCCCGGGTGCGATGGCGATGGAGGCGGGCTTCGCGCGGTCTGCCTCCTTGAACTTGACCTCGAAGCTGAGCGGCACCTTCGCGGGCGCGCCAAGCGCCACGTCGGCCGTCACGGTGCCGTTCTCTATGTCGGGAGTGAAGTGCACCTTGTCGAGGTACTCCTGGCCGCGTGCCTCGAGATAGACCGTCTGCCACACGCCGCGCGCGTTGCCATAGCCCTGCTTGCCGAAGAGACGCCAGCTGCTGCGGGAGCTTTCGGACGACTCGTCCCACGCGCGCAGCGTGATCTTCTGCGCCTCGCCCCACTTTATGTGACCCGTGATCTCAAACTCGAACGGAGTGTAGCCGCCAGAATGCTCTCCGAGTCTGCGGCCGTCGAACCACGCAGTCGTATCGTGGTCGCTCGCACCCACCACAAGAAACACGCGCCTTCCCTTCCATGCTGCGGGCACCGAGACGTCGCGGCGGTACCAGCCAATGTCCGCCTCGTCCTTCACGCCCGAGAGCGCGCTGCCCCAGGGAAACGGAACGACGATCGACTTGTCGAACTTCGCGTCATCTGCCGAGAACCACTTCTCCTTCACCCCGGCGTCCGCCTTGTCGAACGCGAAGCGCCAGCTGCCGTTGAGGTTCAGCCACTCGGCGCGTTCCCAGTCAGGACGCGGATGCTCCGGAAGCGGAATTTCCGCAAAGGCCGGAATGGTCGCAGCCGCCAAGGCGAAGGCTAGTATCTTGGTCATGTCATGTTCCTTTTGCGTGCGTTTTACGCGGGATGAAGTAGTTGCCAATATTCTACCAAAACAAGCCACGACCCGCAAGAGCGCATGACAAAACGACAAAACAAGAATCGGCAATTTTCGCTCGTGTCTCGGCTCTCGGCGTTCGCGAACTCAAGCACAGCGGCGCCGGCTTCAGACATTCTTCATCGACGTGCTTCGCCGGTGAGCTTGGGGTCATCGAGGTCAAGGCGGTAGAGCACCTGGGTGTAGTCCCAGCGCGGGGTCTTCGGCGGACGGTCGGCGAAGCTTGACGTATAAGTGCCCTCGAAGAGCAGCACTGGCGATTTGGGATCGCGTCCCTCCATGTGGATCACGGGATTGTAGAACGTGTAGTTGTCGTGCGTGAGCACCTTGACGGCGTCCTCCCACGGGCCGTACGGAGACTCGCTTTCGACATACCACACCTCGCCGAAGCCGGATGGCTTCCCGAACTTCTGCTGCACTATCGCAACGTACTTGCGCCTGTATCCGCTCCACGCCATCTGCCCCGAGGCGGGCGTCACCTCCGAACCGTCGCGCGCGCGAATCTTCGTCGGCTTCTCAACCTTCTCCCACTTCGACTCGTCGAGGTAAGCTTCGTACGAATCGGGAATCCGCAGAAACGGAAACGGGTTGCCGAAGAGAAGCCACTTCTTCCCCTTGGGGCCAATGTACCTGCTCACCGTGCAGTCCGGCATGCGCGGGGACTTTGGCCGCTCGGCCGAGCGCGTCCACACGGTCTTGACGATCTTGAAGCGCTGCTCCTTGTCGTCCCATTCGCACAGTCCCGTCTTCTCCGGAGTGCAGAACTCCTTGATCTGGCTCCACGCGCCGCACAGATGCTCGTCACCCTTCGCGTCCTTGACCGTCACGAGGCCGAATATCCATATCGGGCCGCCGCCCTGGCGCTCTATCACGCCGCAAAGGCGTCCCTTCGCGTTCGTGAACGGCCGATACGGCGGATCGACGGGCGGAACCATGCTGGGGAAGGCGGGCGCAGGCGTTGTTGCCGCCGTCACGTTGAAGATGCCGAGCGGGTAGTTCTGCATGTTCGTATCGCCCCAAAGCCAGAACACGCGCCCCTTGTAGAGCGCGGTCTGCACGCTGTCTCGCCCGAACTCGCCGCTCTCGCGCGCGTCAAGACGCTCGCCGCACTTCTGGCTCTCGGCGAAGAGGCCCGCGCCGCCCACGCGGCCGAGGCGCTTCGCGATCTGGTTTCGCGTCACCTTCACCACGTGTTCGCCGCCCGGACGAGGAACGAAACGAAATCCCGCGTTGCCAAAGCCATCCTTCTTCATTCCGTATCCGTGGCTCTTGACTGTGAACCACGTCTCGCGGCCCATGAGCTCGGGCGAGTCGATCGCCGCCACGCCCGCATTGTCCGTCACGTACCGCTGGGCGTGCGTGGTGGTGAGAAACACAAGCGGCACCGGCCAGCCGTTCTCCGCGTCAACCACCTTCACCTTGCACGGCTCCACGCCCGCGCACGCAAGCGCAAACGTGGATGCGAGGATGAAAGATCCTTGACTTGCGGACATCATGGGAAATCTTCCTTTTATGCAAACATGCTTTCGGGGATGAAGCAGCTGGCGAGCACATGCCCCTTCACCACCGCGGAGGCGACGTGCACAGGGCGGCCGGTGAACTGCCTGAACGACTCGAGCCACTGCCCCGTGAGGCGCAGCTCCATCTCGCCCGTCTCCGCCTGGAACGACTCCACCACAAGTTCGCGCGGCGAGTAGCGTATGCCCGTTCCCAGCGCCTTCGACACCGCCTCCTTCGCGCACCAGAACCTGACGGCCGCGCTTGGCGCGCTCGCGGCGCGCACAGTGAGCTCGCGCTCCTCGTCGGTGAAGACGCCGTGCGTGAACTCTTCGGAGAGGTCGCGTCCAAGCGCCTCCACGTCCACCCCCACGCGCGCGTTCGCAGCCACCACCGCCACCACGAACTGCGCGGTGTGCGCGATCGTGAGGTCTATGGACGAGGCAAGATAGTCGCGCCAGTTGCCGATGGCGTGCGGCTTCCCGCTGTCGTCTCGCCAGATCTGCACGTCGGCGTCGCACCAGCGGGCCTGGTAGTTCTCGTGCAGGAAGCGGCGTACAGCCTCCTTTGCCGCGAGGCGGCCGAAAAGCCATTCCGTGCGCCGGCCGGCAGAGCCGGAAAGGTCGGCGAAGTCGCCGCGCTCCGTCTTGCCCAGCACGACCTGCGAGAGAGTCTTGAGCCACAGCTCCTCGTTGCGCTCGAACACGGGATAGGGCACCTCGGTGACGAAGGCGGACGCCACGCGCGTCGCTGGAGAGCCGAGTATTGCGGGCGGCAGCGGACACGTGAGAAACGTGGTCGCGGGATCCAGGATCTGCTTGCGGAACTCCTCCGAGACGCGTTCGGTGATCTCCTCGTAGCCGCGCATCTCGAGCATCAGCTGTCCGTTGCCGTCGGAAGCCAGGATGTCCGTCACGAGCGACTTCGGCGTGACGCCCGTGTGGCGCAGATAGCACTGCAGCCGCGTCCCCTCGGGAAGCGGCGCGTAAAGGCTTATGCGGCGCACGCGGAACGGAAACGAGAGCGCGCCGGGGAAGCGGCGCTCATGGCTGCGCCACAGCTGGAAACCGTCCGCCACCGCCGCGAGAAGCTGCGGATTAAGCGCCCACACGGGGAACTTCGTATGGGGCACCGAGCCTTCGGAGGACGGCACCTCCACCTCGTAGTCGAGGCCTGTCTCGCTCCAGTGGTCTGCCGCGCGTATGCAGTGCAGGCTCTCGCCGGAGAAGAGGCGGTCGGGGTATATGTCGCTGCCGGCCCAGTGCACGTCGCGCGCCTTGGAGAGCGGCGGCGGCACGAACGCGGGAGCGGCCGGGTATTGCTGCGCGAAGACGAACGTGCCCTCAAGCGCGCACCAGGTCCATTTCGAGTCGGGCGCGTCCTCGCGCACCTGCACATGCACGGCCACCTGGTCGGGGTTGGCGCTTGCGGTGCGTTCGGCGCGCACGAAAAGGCGCAGTCTGTCGTCGCGGAACGCGACTGTGCGGCGGCACTGGAGGTCTTCCACCGACACCACGCGGCGGGCGGGCACTATCGCCTGCGCGACTTCTGCCATGATCTCGGCCGCCGCCACTGGATGCAGCAGCACGAGGCCGTGGAGCTTTGCGTCTGAAAACGCAATGCGCCCGGCGGCGCCGATCGCGAAGTCGGCGAGAAACGGAGTGTTTGCGAAGGTGAAGGTCTTCACCACCTCGCGTATGCCGGGCTGGTCGTCCACCGTCTCGGCATCGGAGACCAGCGGACTCGTGGCGCCGTACATGAACTGCTGCTGCCGCTGCCACGCCCGAACCGCCGCGGCCGCGCGCCTCTCAGCGCCCTTTCTGCGCGCGCCAGGCGTGCTGTCGGCCGCGCTTGCCATCACTCCGCCAAAGGACGCGTCCGCCGCAACCAGCGCAAGACGCGGGAAGTCTCTTGAAAGGCGCAGTTCCGTCTCGGACCTCACCTCGAGCGCGAACGGCGCGTCGAAGTCTATGAGCCTCGGCCTGCGGTGCGCAAAGAGCGCCGTCGTCTCCACGGGGGCTCCAATTGCCGCAAGCGCCCCCACCGTGTGCTCCAGCTGCTGCAGGCCGGCGCGGTGAATCACGTCCGCCGCAAGCGCCATGTGCTCCTCGCCCTTCAGAACGTCGTCCACCACGCCCGTCAATACGCCTCGCGGCCCAGCCTCGAGAAACACGCGGTAGCCATCCTCGTACATCCGCCTTATCGTGTCGCCGAACCTCACCGGCGCCACCCACTGGTCGGCCGCCTCGTCGCGCGCACGGCGCGTCTTCGGCGGCAGCGGGGCGGCGCTGCCGCACGAATAGACCGGTATCGTTCCCGGCTGGTCCACCCACCTGCTCGCCAGCTTGTGGAAGAGCGGCAGCACCTTGCGGCACCAGGGCGTGTTGAAAGGACGGTCCACCGGCAGGCGCATGCCGCGCACACCCGCCGCAACAAGCGCCTTCTGCACTTCGTCCACCGCTTCTGGCGCCACGGCGAACGTGCTTTGCCGCGGCGAAAACACGAACGCCGGCTGCACCTTGTCGGGTCCGAACGATGCAATCGCCTCTGAAAGCGCGTCGGGACGGGGCGACACCGCAGCGAGCAGAACGCACTTCGGCAGTCCCTGGTGCGCCACCGCGTTGTTGACCACCTTGTACGTGTCGCGCAGGAAGTCCAGCCTTTTCTTGCGGTCGAACTTCTTCCCGAAGAGCCCTCCTGCCACGAGCGCGTTGAGGTCGCCGCCGGCGAAGCCGGTAGCGCCCTCTGGACGTATTCCAAGCGCCTCCAGGATGCGCGCCATAGCCGCGTTCGCGGTGTAGGTGGAGACCACCGTCTCGGCGTATGCCCCAGCCGTGAACACGTCGGCGTCGTGCCGGTAGTACGAGGCCGGCGGGAACACGAACGCCGACGGCTGGAACTGCCCGGCGTCTGCAAGCGCCGCCTCCAGCTCGTCAAACGGCAGACGGCACTCGCGGAACCTCACAGAGAGGTCGCGAAGCATGTCGGGGTAGAACGACGCAGCGCCAGGGAAGACGAACGCGAGCTTTCCAAGGCCTTCGCCCAGCAGATGGCGCCTGAAATAGTAGGTGCCGCTCTTGTCGCGCACGCGAGCGGTGCCGCCGCGTATGCGCCCTGCGGCCGAGATGAGACGCGCGCGCAGCTCGCCGGCCGAGCGAGCCACGATGGCCAGCACTGCCGTGCGCGATTCGGGGAAGCGTCTGGCGCAGGTGTACGCCACGTCGCGCAGCGGCACGCCGGGAGCCTGGTCGAGAAAGCGCACAAGAGCATCCGCTGCGTCAGCAAGCGCAGCGTCGTCCGCCGCGCCCAAGAGCACAAGCTCGCTGCCGAACGCCTCGCTGAGGTCTGCGTTCATCGCCTGTCCTCCGTAGTAGGCTCCTCCTCGAGAACAAGCGCCGCGCGCCGTCCGCCAAGATCCTCCACCATCACCGCCGCGCGTCTTGGCGAACTGGGATCGCCCGTTATCCACGGACGCGCGTCGTTCAGCAGATACACTGGGCTTCCAAGATTCGCCAGGCTCTCGAGCGGATGCGCGGCGGGCATCTGCGGCGGCAGCACCTTGCGCCGCAGCGCAAGGGCGGCCTTGAGGATGGACGCGGCGGCCGACGCGAGAAGGCAGTGGCCCACATTGCCCTTGACGGACCCTATCCCCACAAGCGGCCCTCCAGGCTTGTGCTCGCCCCACAGCTTCTGCACAGCTGCCACCTGCTCCGCGTCGGCATCCGGTATTCCACTGCCGTCGCCTTCTATGAGCTGTATTGACGCAA
Organism: Kiritimatiellia bacterium; assembly: GCA_017563185.1. GTDB lineage: Bacteria > Verrucomicrobiota > Kiritimatiellia > RFP12 > UBA1067 > RUG572. The sequence goes on from JAFXIL010000067.1 coordinate 14,388, forward strand.
GGGGCGCGTCCGCACGGTCCGCAGCAGTCTGCAGCATCACATCCATCGGCTGCGCGCCGCACGCCACAGAACGCACAAGCGCGTAGATGCGGTCGTGCGCCTTGAGAGCGTCGGCTTCGCGCTTCAGCACAAAGAAAGCGCCGCCTTCGCCTGGAATGGTGCCCGTACCGTCGCGGCTGAACGGCACGAGCTCCGTGCCCGTCGAGAACGTGACTTCGCCGGAGAGGCCTTCGAGCATCGCGCGGTTGAGGGGGGATGCGACGGCGCCGGCGAGAGAGACGTCGGCGCGGCCGCTGCGGAGGTCGTCTATCGCGGCGCGCAGGGCGGCGATGCCCGAAAGGGCGCCGGCGTCAAGAGTGGTGGCGCCGCCGGTGAAGGAGCATTCGCGCGCCATCCAGTCCGCAACGCGATGGCCGAGGCCGGCGAGAAAGCTGCGGGCGTCGGGAGCGGGAAGGGAATCGACGAGCGAGGAGCGGACCATGGCGAGAGCGTCCTCCGGCGCGGAGCGGAAGAAGCGGCGTATGATGTCCATCGTCTGGTCGATGAAGAAAGTGTGCTCAAGCCAGTTGACAGTCGATGCGCTGAAGGGCGGCGCGTAGCCGAAGCGCACGGTGCCGCGAACGGGGTCTGCGGAATGTGGACGCATCCCGGCGTCAACCAGCGCATCAAACGCAAGCTGCACGGCAAAATAGAGATCCTGGTTTTCCCCGGAGTTTATCTGGCGCGGGAAAGTGATGTCGCGCGGCACGCAGGCGTATAGGTCGCCCAGCAGCCCTGCATGCGTTGGATACGGACGCTCGAATAGATTGTGCGCGCCAGGCGCAAGCGTCATGTCCACCCCCAGCGGAGATATGGCGCTTTCACGGTGCATCACTAGACGCCAGAACGCACCAGGATCGGACGCGCCGGCAAATCTGCATGAAACACCCACTATGGCTATCGAGCATTTTTCCACGGGGTAAAATTCTAGCAAGATACTCGTGAGATGTCAATGAGTGCCTAGTAATGACAACAAAAGAGGACGGCGCGCATAGGCGCACCGCCCTCTTCCATTGAACTTCGGCTAGACCGAACGGATGTTACTGAGCAACGACCGTCGCCTTCATGAAGTTCGTGTTGTCGCCAGTCACCTTGATCGTGGCAACACCATCCGCGTCGAACGTGGCCGTGTAGGCAGCAGCCTCGGCCTCGGCAAGAGCGCCGAGCGTGGCGGCCGTCTTCACCTTGAGCGCGCCATTGATGCCGTCGAGGGACACCTTGGCGTCGCCAGCCGTGGCCTTGACCGTGATCTGCCAGCCATCAGCGACTTCCTCGATCGAGGTGATCGCGAGCGCAGGCGCAGCATCCAGACCCGTGTTGAGCAGGTAGGCGTCAAGCGCATATTCGCAGCCGGCGATCTGAGCAGGCGTGAGGTTCTTCGCATCGGCCCAGGCCTTGGCAGCGGCGGTCGTCACACCATCAAGGCCCGTGGCGCCGGCGGCCTCAGGCGTCGCAGCGAGCTGGGCGGTGTAGTTGTAGGTCTGACCAGCCTGAGAGACCGTGAACGAGGTGCCTGCGGTGTCATCACCCGCAACATACCAAGGCGCATACGTCACCTGGACGGTGACCTCGGTGTTCGGCGCGACATCAATCGTCTTACCGCTCGTCGCTGCCACAGTGTCTTCACCGATCGTGTAGGAGACGGCGGAGATGCCCTCGCCCCACTTGAGCGTGAAATCAAGCGTAGTCACAGCGCCGATGAAGTTAGGCGTAGCCGTGTCGATCTGGAAGTCGTCGATCGCACCCGACCCCTTGAAGCCCACGCCGCGGAAGTAAGGCTCCTCTTCGGAACCAAGAAGCGAACCGAACACCGAGCCATTTCGAATATCAGTCGCCAGAGCTTCTGTGATATCCTTTCTATTAAGAAGATTGATGACGAAATCTTCCGTGAGCGCCTGTTTGTCGGACTTCAGAAGCACACCGTCCAAGTAGATCATGAAGCAAGGATATGCTTCACCGCAAATGTCGGCGATTGCCTTGACCGTCAAACGATACCAAACGCCGGGAACGACATTGGCATTTGAAATCGTGAACTTCTCCGGCGTACAAGTGCCCTGCTCGTCCATGACGTTCGCGTAAACGCAAAGATTCGTCACAGGGTTTTCCTCATTCGTCGCATCGACATTGAGCCAGATGGCGATTCTGTCCTGCTCCGCATCAACGGTAGGAATCTCACCGTCCTCGGTAGGCGTAAACTGCACCATCGTGTCAACGTAAAGAACACCATCATCTCCCATGTCTAGCAGACAAAGGCCGTCGCCAAGAATGCGCTGCTGACCATCCGACGTCGTCTCGGTGACACTGCGCCAGAGAGTGCCGCCCTCGGTGGAAAGTTCAAGATACTTCTCCTGGGCAAGCGTCTCATCTGCGAACGCGGCGGGAACGCCGAACCGGCCATTGTAGTTGAACAACGGCAGATTCTCGTCAACGCCATACACCTTCACGGTGGAGCCGTCGGTAGAACCATTGGCCGGCTCGTACGCGAAAAAATATCCGCTCGCAACGCTATCCGCGCCGGTATCGGTCCTGCTGCCGATATTGCCCATTCCAGCGGTGAACCCTTCGAAGCCGATGCTGTTCAGCGGATCAACAACGGCAAACGCAGCGACCGTCGCCGCGCACACACATGCAAACAACAGTTTTTTCATCGTTTTTCCTTTCATCCTCTTCAGGGCAACAGAAAATTCCGCGCCCGTCGTAGGCCCGGTTCTTCTGCTGACGGTTAGAGTTTAGCAAAAAACCGAGGCTTGTGCAATAGTGGATGAAAAAATATTTCAAAAAAGTTCGCGCACGGCGGCATCGATTCCGTCCACGTCAACAACCTTCGTCTGCGTGACGGTAGCCGTCTCAAGGGCGGCGAACGACGGGGGCGGATTCGCGAGCACGTTTTCGCCGAAGGCGCGAAGGCACGTTTCAGGGAACTTGTACGGCGTCGCGGTGGCGGCGACGAGGCACGGCACGCCGTCCTTCGGCAGCCCCAGCCTGCGCGCCACGGCAGTAGCCACCGCGGTGTGCGGATCAAGCACGTATCCGCACTCGGCGCGCATGCGGCGCATTTCTGCCTCGGTCTCCTCTGGCGTGACGCTGCCGCACAGGAACTCTTCCTGAAGACGGGCCTTGGCGAAAGGAGAGAGAGCGTAGCGGCCAGTGGCGGCGAATTCGTCCATGAGCCGCTTCGTCTCGGCTGCCGCCGCGGCAGGGTCTTCGAGTCCGCCGCAGGCAAGCCATATCTCGCGCTCCACGTTCGAGCTGCGGCGGATGTCCATCGACGGCGAATTCGTGACCGTGAACTTGTCGCCCGGATCGTACACGCCCGTAGCGATGAAGCGCGCCAAAACGTCGTTGACGTTCGAGGCGCACACAAGCCGCCTTATGGGCGCGCCCATCAGCTTCGCGTACTTCGCCGCGAGAATGTTGCCGAAGTTGCCCGAGGGGACTGCCACGTCGAACTCGCCGCCCAGCTTCGCGGCCGCATAGAGGTAGTAGCCTATCTGCGGCACAAGGCGCCCGATGTTGATAGAGTTGGCCGACGAGAGCCACACGCCATTCGCGGCGGCTTCGGCGCGGATGGCGGAATCTGCGAAGATGCGCTTCACCGCGGCCTGCGCGTCGTCGAAGTTGCCGCGTATGGCAATGCCGTGCACGTTCTTCGCCGACGGCGTGGTCATCTGGAGGCGCTGGATGCGCGAGGTGCCGCTGTTCGGGAAGAACACCGCGATCTCAACGCCGGGCACGTCGGCGAAGCCGGCCATCGCGGCGGAGCCGGTGTCGCCGGAAGTGGCGGTGAGGATGAGAACGCGGCTGCATCCTGCGCGCGACGCGGCGGCGGACATGAGAACAGGCAGCACGGAGAGGGCTACGTCCTTGAACGCGCCCGTCGGACCATGGAACAGCTCCAGCACATCGAGCCCTCCCGCGTGCACCAGCGGCACTGGCTCGGACGGAAACTTGGCGAGCAGATTGCGAATGGCATCTTCGCGTACCGCCTCCGCCGCATCGTCGAACACTGCGCCCAGCGCGGATCGCTCGGCCTTCTCAAGCGTGCCGCAGCCTGCAGCCGCGAAAGCCGCAGGCACCCGTGCGGGCACGTAGAGACCGCCGTCCGGCGCAAGGCCACGCAGAATCGCATCCAGCGAATCCGCCGTCCCGCACGAGCGCGTGCTCAGAAACTCCATCTTTTTCTTCCTTCCCTCTCAGCCCTTCAAGGCCGCCTCGGCCTTGGCGTTGTCGTTGAAGCTGAATACGAGTATCGCCTTCTCTCCATGGCCGAGCGCGTAGGCGTAGGAGTAGTTTATGTCGAGGCCTGCACCGTCGATCTTCTCCATTAGCTCGGCCATGCCGCCAGGACGGTCCGGCACCGTTACTGTGATCACCTCCGTCTCGCGGACGGCGAAGCCGGCCTCGGTAAGGACGCGCGCGCCCTTCACATGGTCATCCACGATCATGCGCACGATTCCGAAGTCGGCCGAGTCGGCAAGCGAGAGCGTGGCGATGTTCACCTCGGCCTTCGCGAGCGCGCGGCAGATGCCGGCGAGCTGGCCAGGCTTGTTCTCGAGGAAGATGCTGATTTGGCGGATGATCATCTTACTTTCTCCTGTTGTCGATTACGCGCTTGATCTTGCCCTCGCTGCGCGGGAGCGAGCCGGGGGCCACGAGGGAGATCTTCGGCGACAGGCCCACGATCTCCTTGATGGACGCCGCCACGCGCTTGCGCACGGCCTCCATGGCGGACATGGAGTCGCTCATCGTGTCGGCCGTGACCTCCACCTTGATCTCGAAGCGGTCCATCGTCTCCGTGCTCGAGAGCTCTATCATGTAGTGCGGCGCCACCTCGGGCACCTTCATTAGGCACGCCTCGATCTGGCTCGGGAACACGTTCACGCCGTGGATGATCAGCATGTCGTCGCTTCTCGCGTGCACGCGGTCCATCACGCGCATCGTGCGCCCGCACTGGCACTGCCCCGTCTGGAGGCGCGAGAGGTCGCGCGTGCGGTAGCGCACCATGGGCGTTCCCATGCGGTCGAGCGTGGTGAACACGAGCTCTCCCTCCTCGCCGTCGGGCAGCACCTCCAGCGTGTCGGGGTCGATGATCTCGGGATAGAAGTGGTCCTCCCAGATGTGAAGGCCGTGGCAGTATGGACAGTTGCCCGCCACGCCCGGCCCGGCAATCTCGGTGAGGCCGTAGATGTCGTGGGCCGTTATGCCCGAAAGCGCCTCGATCTTCTCGCGGATCTCGTCGGTCCACGGCTCCGCGCCGAACACGCCGTGCCTTAGCTTCGTGTCTCGCCGGAAGTCTATGCCCATCCTCTCGGCCACCGTGGCGAGGTGCAGGAAGTAGCTCGGCGTGCAGCAGATCGCCGTCACGCCAAGATCCTTCATCAGCATGATCTGCTTTTCGGTGTTGCCCGCGCCGGTAGGCAGCACGGCGCAGCCGAGAGCCTCCGCGCCGTAGTGCGCGCCGAGGCCGCCGGTGAAGAGCCCGTATCCGTACGAAACCTGCACCACGTCGTCCTTCGTGATGCCGTACATGGCCATGCAGCGGCAAACGCCCTCGGTCCAGACCGCCACATCGCCTGCGGTCTGCGGAATGCAGATGGGCTTGCCCGTGGTGCCGGAAGAGCAGTGGAAGCGGTTGATCTCGCTCATTGGAGCGGCGGTGAGGCCTAGCGGATACTCGTCGCGGAGGTCGGTCTTCTTCATGAAGGGGAACTTCGCGAGGTCCTTGAGCGTAACGAGGTCGCGCGGCTTCACGCCCTTCTCGTCGCAGCGGCGGCGGAAAAGCGCCACTCGCTCGTACTCGTACGGTATGAGCTTCTGCAGCTTCTCAAGCTGCATCGCCCGCAGCTTCTCCACGGGCATGAAGTCTTTTTCTGATATGGCATTCATCTGATTTCCAATTCTGCTGATCACTTTGTCATTATACCACAATCCGCCGTCGCCGCACAACAACGTAGAGCGGCCGTGCAATCATGCCACAAAGCCATGTCGTTCATTGCGGAACGCATCACTCGAAGATCATGCCCTCGACCGGCTGGCCGCCTGGCTGCATCGGAAATACGTTCGCGCGCGGCTCCACAATCACCTCCACGAGCGTGGTCCTGCCGGAGTTCACCGCCTTGCGGATGGCGCCCTCCAGCTTCGCCGGGTCGATCACGCGCACCGCGTCGGCGCCGTGCGCCTGGGCGAGCTTCACGAAGTCGGGCAGATAGTCGTACTTGAGATCCTGCTCAAGCCGTTCGTTCGCGAGCCTGCCCTTCACTGAGAGGATCGACCCTGCGTAGCGTTTTCCGTAGAAGAGCTCCTGCCACTGGCGCACCATGCCGAGGCATTCGTTGTTGATCACGACGAACGTGACGGGCAGCTTGTGCTCCACCGCCACCACGAGCTCCTCGAACGTCATCTGCGCACCGCCGTCGCCGCACACTGCCACCACCTTGCGGTCGGGACGGCCGAGCGCCGCGCCGATGGCGGCCGGAATGCCGAACCCCATGGTGCCCATGCCGCCGGAAGAAAGGAAGCGCCTCGGACGGTTGTGGCGGAAGTACTGCGCCGTCCACATCTGATGCTGCCCCACGTCCGTCACCAGCACCGCCTCGCCCTTCGTAGCCTTGTCGATCGCCTCGATCACCTGCTGCGGCATGATCACGTTCGGATGCATGGGCCTGTACGTCATCGGACGCCGCTTCTTCCACTCCGCGATCTGCGCGAGCCAAGCCTCGTGCGTGGCGCTCTTCACGCGGGATGAGACAGTCGTGAGCACGTCCTTCACGTCCGCCACGATTCCCAGCGACACGCGCACGTTCTTGCCTATGGACGCCGGATCGCAGTCCACATGCACTATCTTCGCCTTCTTCGCGTACGCCGCGAGCTTGCCGGTCACCCGGTCGGAAAACCTCACGCCGAGCGCGATCAGAAGATCCGTGTGGTTGATCGCGTAGTTGGCGGCCGCCGTGCCGTGCATTCCGGCAAAGCGCAGCGAGAGAGGGTCGTGCTCGTCAAAGGAGCCCAGGCCCATGAGCGTGGTGGCCACGGGAATCTGCGCGCGGTGGGCAAGCGCGGCAACGTCCTTCGCCGCGCCGCTCGCGATCACGCCGCCTCCCGCGTAGATGACCGGGCGCTCCGCCTCGTTGATGAGCTTCGCGAGGCGGGCGATCTGCGCAGCCGTTGCGTAGCACTCCGGATGATAGGCGCGCAGAGACACGCGCTCCGGGTACTGCGCAGTCGTGAGAGCCCTCTGCACGTTCTTCGGAATGTCTATCACCACCGGGCCGGGCTTACCGTGCGTGGCGATGTAGAAAGCCTCCGCGACGATCTCAGGAAGCTCGTCCGCGGAGTGGACGAGGAAGTTGTGCTTCGAAACGGCGCGCGTGATGCCGGTAGTGTCCGCCTCCTGGAAGGCGTCCGTGCCTATCTGGTCCATCGGCACCTGGCCCGTGATGCACACTAGCGGCACGCCGTCCATGTTCGCCGTCGCGAGGCCCGTCACCGTGTTGGTGGCGCCAGGGCCAGACGTCACGAGGCACACGCCCACCTTGCCCGTGGCGCGCGCGTAGCCGTCGGCCATGTGCACACAGCCCTGCTCGTGGCGACCCAGCACGAACTGGAACGGCGCCTCGGGAAGGCAGTTGAATATGTCGAGCACGCTGCCGCCCGGATATCCGAACAGCACTTCCGTGCCCGCCTTCGCGAGTGAATCAACTAGCGCCTGCGCGCCGGATTTCTCCTGCTTCTTCATCTCTTCTTCTGTTCCTTTTCCTTCAGTCTCTCTGTGCGTTCTGCTGCAGCCACGCCTGAGCGTTGCGGTCGCCGCGCGCAGCACGCGAACGGATCTTCCACTCCATGGCCTTGCGTTCGCTCGCCGCCACGCCGTCACCCTGCTCGTAGCACGTCGAAATGTTGTCCATCGCCGGCGGATACCCGCTGTCGGCCGCGCGCATGAAGAGCCGGAAGGCCCTGGCGGCGTCCTTCTTCACGCCCTCGCCCTTCCAGTATGCCACTCCGAGCGTGTTCACGGCCTCCGCGCAGCCGCCGTTCGCGGACTTCTCCAGCAGCTCCACGGCCTTCTTGTAGTCCCTCTCCACGCCCTCCCCCCTTCGGAGGGCAAGCGCGTAGTTGTACTGCCCGAACGGATTCTCGTAGCTTGCGGACTTCGCAAACCACTTCGCTGAAAGCTCCGCGTCGCGCTCCACGATCGTTCCGTCGCGGAAGAATCCGCCGATGTTGTTGATCGCCTCCGGATGGCCCTTCTCGGCCGCGGCCCGGAAGCAGTTGAAGGCCGCCTGGTCGTCGCGCTCGGTGCCGAGGCCGCGCCAGAGGCACATGCCTAGGTTGTAGAGGCCGTTCGCGTCGCCCTTGCCCGCCGCGTCCTTGAAGCAGTCGTGGGCCTTGCGCATCAGCCGCTCGGCCTGGTTGGAGGTGGTGTTGGGATCGGTGAGCGCGAGCGAGAAGATGAGAGACCCCCAGGCGTTCTCGGCCTGCACGTTGCCGGCGTCGGCGGCGCGGTGGAGGAGATTCGTGTCGCCGGAGTCGAGCGCGAGCAGATAGAGAGCCATGGGGTTGTTGCGCTCCACGGCGATCTTCTTGATGGGGCCGCGGTTTTCGTCCAGATACCTTCTGCGCGTCGCCTCGTCAAGGCGCGCGGCCGGCGGAGCGTCGCGCTCGCGCGACACGAGCCCGAGCACGAACGCGTAAACCGCCTTGCCCGCCTTGGCCTGCGCGGCCACCTCCTCCGCAGCCTCCGCGTATGCGCGCGGCGAGCCGCTGGCGCGCGAGTTGAGCAGGCGAAGCACGGCGTGGGACGGATTCGCCGCGGCCGCCGCAGCGGCTGCCGCGGCGGCCGTCAGCGCGCAAAGCATCTTCGCTGTAGTTTGCATCGTCATGTCACTCCTTTCCGGCGCCGCGCGCCTTCTGCGGGCTAGAGGGCGATCGCCGTCTCCTCCCGCGTCGCAAGGTCCTTGATCTTCGCCTGGCCGGCCGCCACGTCGTCCGGACCCAGGAAAACGGCCTTCGCGCACGAACTCGCCCCCGCGCGAGAGAAGAACTGCTTCGGCTTGGCCTTCCTGAGGGCAAGGTTCACGCACTCTCCCTGCGCGCGCAGCTTCGCCGCGAGCGCCAGCGCCGCGTCGCGCTGCTCCGGGAACATCCACCCCACGTACACGCCCTTCTTCGGCACGGGCGCCTCTTCGCCGAAGCGCGCCTTCAGAAGCTCTGTCACCACCACGTCGCCAAAGCCGAGCCCCACCGCCGTCGCAGGCGCGCCGCCTATCGTGGTGAGCAGGTTGTCGTATCTGCCGCCACCGAAGATGGCGCGGAACTCGCGCTTCGCGTCGAAGCACTCGAAAACAATGCCCGTGTAGTAGCTGAGGCCGCGGATGACGGAGATGTCGAATTCTAGACAGTCGGCAAAACCCGCGATTGCGGCGAGACGGAAGAGCTCGCGCAGATCCTCTACGCCGCTGCGCGCGCCCTCCGCAGGCGCACCCGCGAGAGCGGCGGCCTCGTCAAGCGTCTTCAGATCCATGATGGCGAACGTGGCCTTCACGCCCGCTTCGTCCACGCCGCCGTCGCGCAGCATGGCGGCGATCTCCTCGTCGGGCATCTTGCCGCGCTTGTCGAGCGCGAGGAACACCTGCGCGTGCAGGGCGGCAGGGATGCCGCTCGCCGCGAGCAGCTCGGAGAGAAGCGCGCGGCTCGACACGTGCACGCGGAAGTCGGCGTTGGAGAGGCCCATCCGGCGCAGCGCGTCGCAGGCGGCGCCCAGCACCTCCACTTCGGCCAGGACGCTCTCCTCGCCGATAATGTCGCAGTTCCACTGGTAGTGCTCGCGCTTGCGTCCCTTCGTCATGCGCTCGTAGCGGAAGCACTGCGCGATGGCCGTCCATTTTATCGGAAACGCGAGCGTGCCCTGACGCTGTGCCACCATGCGCGCGAGCGTGGGCGTCATCTCGGCGCGGAGGGCAAGGTGACGGTCGCTCTTGTCGTTGAAATGGTATATCTGCTCGCCCACCTCCTCGCCCGCCTTGCGCGCGAGAAGCTCGTAGCTCTCCACGACGCACGCGTCGTAGGGCTCGAATCCGGCGGCCTCGCCGGCGGCGCGGAACGCGTCGAACACGCGGTTGCGCCACGCCATGTCCTCGGGATAGAAATCCCGCATGCCCCTCGGGGGCTCGAATGATATCTGCTCTGCCATCTCTTTGATCTCCAATGACGATAGTATATCACATTCTGATGTTTGAAAGTTTGAAGGTTTGAGAGTTTGAAGGTTTGAAGGTTTGAAAGTTTGAGGGTTTGAAGGTTTCGGGGGTTATGAGCGTGAGGGACTAACATCAAGACCAGAAACCCCGAAACTCATTTCAGAATGTCGAGCGGCGCCACCTTTGGCGGCTCGCCCGGGGCACTCACCACCTGCTCGATGCGCTGGCGTATGGACTCCAACGCCGTCGTGCACGAGGCCACGAGCTTGCGTCCCTCCTCGAAACGCTTCATCATCTCGTCGAGCGAAAGCGTGCCGCTCTCCATCTCCGCCACCAGCCGCTCAAGCGTCTTCAGCGACTCTTCGAAGTTTATCTCTCCCTCTGCCATGCCGCAGCCTTTCTTCATTACCTCGCACCCACCGCGAACGCGTACGCGTTGCGGAACATCCGCATCCACGGCCCCGCCTCGCCAGCGAACACCCCCGGATTGTAGCTGAGCTGGCTCGCGCGGAAGCCGCGCTCGGGATGCGGCATCATGATCGTGGCGCGCCCGTCGGCGGTGGTGAACGACGTGAGGCCGCCAGCCGAGCCGTTGGGGTTCCAAGGATAGCGCTCCGTAGGCATGCCGCGTCCGTCAACATAGCGCAGAGCCGGCAGGGCAGATGCAGGCCTTGGCCCTTCCCATTCGACGCGTCCTTCGCCATGCGCCACGGCCACCGGAATGCGGCTTCCGGACATCCCCATGAAGAAGATCGACGGCGACTCCAACACCTCCAACGTGCAGTAGCGCGCCTCGAACTGCTCGGACGTGTTGCGCCTGAACGCCGGCCACCCTTCCGCGCCCGGAATGAGATCCTTCAGCTGCGAAAGCATCTGGCAGCCGTTGCACACTCCAAGCGAGAACGTCTCAGGACGATGGAAGAACTTCCAGAACATCTCCTTGAGACGCTCGTTGAAGAGTATCGAACGCGCCCAGCCGCTTCCCGCGCCCAGCACGTCGCCATAGCTGAAGCCGCCGCACGCCACAAGCCCCTGGAAGTCAGCAAGGTCCACGCGCCCCGCAAGAAGATCCGTCATGTGCACGTCCACGCTCTCGAAGCCCGCAAGCGCGAACGCCGCCGCCATCTCGATGTGCCCGTTCACGCCCTGCTCGCGCAGGATGGCCATGCGGGGCTTATTATTCCCACGCAGAGACGCAGAGGCACGGAGATATTTCCCGCCCCCCCTCTTTTTCTCTGCGGCTCTGTGGCTCTGTGTGAAATTATCGTCAGGATCGTAAGTGAGCTTGAAAGCGAGCCCCGGATCGCTCTCGTCGAGGCCGTTGTCGTACTCCTCGCGGGCGGTGACGGGGTTGTCGCGCAGCGCCTGCATGCGGTAGGTGGTTTCGCTCCACGCACGGCGAATTGCCGTGATGCTCGTGGAGAGGACGCGGCGCGCGCCGACGCATACCGTGAACGCGCGGTCGTCCGCGGGCGCGCCGACAACATGCACGCAGCCGCCAAGACGCGCGCGGCGGAAGATCGCGAGCACCTCCTTCAACTTGTCGTCGGGCACCTGCAGAACGGCTCCGGGCTCCTCCGAGAAGAGAACGGCGAGCGGATCGAGCGGATTGCCTTCGGCGTCGGCGTCCGGCAGCGTCACGTCTAGGCCGCGCCCGCCGGTGAGGGCCATCTCGGCGAGCGTCACGGCGAGGCCGCCGTCCGACCGGTCGTGGTAGGCAAGCGCAAGGCCGTACGCCACGATCTCCTGCATCGCGTTGAAGAACGCCTTGACTGACTTCGCGTCGGCATCGGCGTTCTCGCTGCCGAGCTGGTTGTACACCTGGGCTAGGCAGCTGCCGCCGAGGCGGTACGCGCCATGGCCGAGGTCGATGTAGACGAGCGACGATGCGCCGCCCTTCAAGTCGGGCGTGAGCGTGCGCCGCACGTCCTCGACGGGGGAGAAGCTGGAGACGACCAGCGAGAGCGGTGCCGCCTGGCGGTGCGAGACGCCCTTGGAGTCGGTCCACGTGGTGTGCATGGAGCAGCTGTCCTTGCCCACGGGGATCGATATGCCGAGCGCGGGGCAGAAGTCAAGTCCCACGGCCTTCACGGTGTCGTATAGGTTGGCGTCCTCGCCGGGCTCGCCACACGGCGCCATCCAGTTGGCTGAGAGGCGCACGTTCGTGATGTCGCCGCAGTCCGCCGCCGCGATGTTGGTGAGCGCCTCGGCGATCGCAAGGCGGCCGGAGGCCGGCGCGTCGATGAGCGCCACGGGCGTGCGCTCGCCCGTGGCCATGGCCTGGCCGTGGTGGGTCTTGTAGCCCATCATCGTCACGGCGCAGTCGGCGGCGGGCAGCTGGTAGGGGCCCACCATCTGGTCGCGCGCCACAAGGCCCGTGACGGAGCGGTCGGCGATCGTCACGAGGAACGTCTTGTCGGCGACCGTGGGCAGGTGCAGGAGGCGGAAGAACGCGTCCTGCGGCTTGACCTCGCGCAGGTCGAGCCGGTCGTGCGCCGTCTCCACGCGCCTTACGTCGCGCACCATGCGCGGCGGCTTGCCGAGCAGCACCCTGATGTCCATGTCGATCGGGCGGTCGTGGAAGTAGTCGTCCTCAAGAACGAGCTTTCCGTCGCCCGTCGCCTCGCCGATGAACGCCACAGGGCAGCGCTCGCGCTCGCACAGCCTCTCGAAGAACTCCTTAGCCTCGCGCCTCAGCGCGAGCACGTAGCGCTCCTGGGCCTCGCAGCACCAGATCTCCATCGGGCTCATCGAAGGCTCTTCGTTGTGCACCTTCCTGAGCTCGAACCTGCCGCCAGTCGCCTCCACCAGCTCCGGACACCCGTTCGAGAGGCCGCCCGCGCCGATGTCGTGTATGGAGAGAATGGGATTCTTCCTCCCCATCGCCGCGCAAGCGTTGATCACGCCCTGGCATCTGCGCTGCATCTCGGCGTTGCCGCGCTGCACGCTGTTGAAGTCGAGCGCCTCGTCGTTAGTGTCGGTCATCATCGAGGAGGCCGCGCCGCCGCCGAGACCGATGCGCATCGCCGGCCCTCCGATCTGCACTATGTACGCGCCAGTCTTGACCGGCTTCTTCTCCACCTGGTCGCGGATTATCACGCCATGCCCCCCCGCGAGCATGATCGGCTTGTGGTAGCCGCGGTAGATTCCCGCCGCCTCGCCCTCGTACGTGCGGAAGAAGCCGGTCAGCTGCGGACGCCCGAACTCGTTTCCGAAGGCAGCCCCGCCTATCGGCCCATCCGTCATGATCTCAAGCGGCGTCGCAAGCCTCTTAGGAAACTCGGCATACACCCGCTCCCAAGGCTGCGGCGCACCGGGGATGTGGAGGTCGCTCACCATGAAGCCGCAGATGCCGGCGTGCGTGCGCGAGCCGCTGCCCGTCGCGGCCTCGTCGCGGATCTCGCCGCCCACGCCCGTCGCCGCGCCGGGATACGGCGATATCGCCGTGGGATGGTTGTGGGTCTCGACCTTCATCAGCTGGTCGAGCTGGACCTTGCGGAAGGAATACGGCGCGCCTCCGGATTTTCCGGAAACGCCGGATCCCCCGGGGTTCGTGCCAAACATCTCGGTGGCAAAGCCCCCCACCACGCTCGAGTTGTCCTTGTAGGCGACGAGCGTTCCCTTGCCGTTCTTCTCGTGGGTGTTCTTGATCATCCCGAAGAGCGAACTCGGCATCTCCTTGCCGTCGATGATGAACTTCGCGCCGAAGATCTTGTGGCGGCAGTGCTCGCTGTTCACCTGGCCGAACATCACGAGCTCCGTGTCGGTGGGGTTGCGCCCCGCCTCCTTGAAGGACTCGGCGAGATACTGCATCTCGGGTTCGCTGATGGCAAGGCCAAGCTCTGTGTTCGCCTCGCGGATGGCCTCGACGCCGCGCGCGAGAACGTCGAAGGAGCGTCCTGGACGCGGGGGCGGAGACTCGAAGATGTCGTCCAGCGAGTCGTACACGCCCTCCGTCATGCGGTCGTACAACGCCGAGAGCGCCTGCTGAGAGGGCGACGGCGACACTGCGAATCGTATGCCGCGCTCGACGCGCGCTATGCCCTTGAGGCCGCAATTGCGGAAGATGTCTGTCGCCTTCGAGCTCCATGGCGAGATCGTGCCCTTGCGCGGAGTCACGTAGAAGAACGACCAGCCGTCTTCTCCGCTCAGGGCGGCAGAGGCGCCGCCGGCGCCCTCCGCGTTCAGCAGCAGGGCGGCGCGCCCGAGCGTGGCGGCGTCGGGGCCGTCGCCCTCGCCCTCGATGGCGTACACCCACGTCGCCTCGATGCGCGCGTTTCTGAGCGCGCCGTCGCGCGCGCCCATCGCCGCGCGTAAAGCGTCAAGACGGAACTGCGAAAACGCCGCAGTCCCCGAAAGAAGAATCGGTTTCATTATAAAAGCCTCTCGTTGTAAAACGAGTAAGATTATATCATATTGAGCGGCCAGTGCCTAGTGGCAGACGAATTGGCCAAGGTCAACGCTGCCTGATCGCGGGACGGAAGAACTTCGCCCCGCCGCCGCGCGGATACACGAAGAGCGCCGTGTCGCCGTCCGTCGAAGTGACCACGTATCCCGCCGCCCATTCCGGTGCAGCCCATCGCCTGCCCCGATGCGAGCCAGTTCGCCACCCGTCTGCCGGATCCGCAACGCACATCACCGTATGAAGAGCGTCATGCCGGTCACAAAGTAGATGCCGTCGTCGCGCACCTCGATGAACATGCCGCGCCTCTTCATCGCGGCCGAACTGCGGAATCTGGACATCACCTCGTAGGGCGGCGCCTCCTTCCATAGGAGCGCCGGCTTTCCAAGGCCCTCCGTGCGGTCGCCGATTTCCACGGTCACCGACGTCGCCTCGGTGACAACCACTTGCGGCGGCGGCGGATCCTGCGGCTCCTCGTCTCCGCCCGCCTCGGGGTCGTCTGTGCCGGAATCTCCGGTTCCCGTACTGGACGCAGGCACCTCTTCGGCCTTGAAGTAGAACGAGAGCGCGCCTTCCTCTCTGTCGTCGTACGTATCGGTGAAGCGCGAGAGGTCGAGAGTCACCTCAAGATGATCTGCGGCGCCTAGCTGCACCTTGGGCCGCGTAAGGAATCCCTCTGCGCTCTCCGAGACAACAGGCGGCGCGTACGTCTCGTACACCACCTTCGTCGCCGGCGAGGCGTTCAGCTCGCGGAACGTCGATCCCTCGTGGAAGACAAGCGACTTGACCGGCGTGAGGTTGCCGGTGTTCTGCCAGTAGCGGCCATAGACATCCACCGCGCATCCGCCTGCCGTCGGGCTCGATATGTGCGTCTGGAACCAGCCGTTCGTTGCGATGACGATCCTGCCTTCGCCGGAGTACGACATGTTGCCGGCGAAGATTCGCGTCTCGCCCGTGCCGTCGTACGTCACGGTGTTGCCGCCCATCGTCATCGTGTTGGCGTTGTAGTTGTAGAATATCATGCCCATGTTGCCGGCGGCGTAGATCGTGGCGTCCGCGCCGAGCGTGACATTGCGCAGGAACGACATGCCGGTGTTCTGGGCGTAGGCCGTCGCAGCGTCGATATCCGCTGTGCTGATCAGCGCGCCCCTGCCGTCAGGGCCAGCACCTGATAGCGTGTAGTCGTAGTCGTGGTAGATGCGCCCGTTGAGGTCGAACTGCGCGCCATCCTCCACGACGATGCGCGAATACTGCGCGCCGCACGTCGCGCCGCTCGCCTTCTTCACCAACCCCTCCTCTACGACCATGGACGTGATGCCGCTGCCGCTGAAGTCATACACTTTGGACATCACGAGCGTTCCCTTGCCAGTCTTGTGCACCTGCAGACCAAGCCCGCCGTAATCCGCCGTGCCTGGAGTGCTGCCGCCAAGCGTGATGTTCGACACGTCGCACTCCTCACCCTCCGGCACGTCGAAATACAGATAGCTGGACGGGCTGAGCGTTGCATACTTGCTTATGTAGGTACGCCCGTTGTAGCGGGCGATCTGCAACTGATACGAGGTTCCGGCCTTCAGACCCGTGCGCACATACGGGCCCCATGTCTGGGTGCCGCTGAGATTGGATGTTTTGGGCATCAGACCGCTGACGGAATTAATTCCAACGCTCACATATTGCCCCCAGGTGGAATTCAACCGCGTTGTCTGAGTTTTGAAGTAGCAGGGACGATCTTTCACCAAAGTGAAATTCTGCATGGCGCTTATGCCCCCTGAACTTGATCCAAGATAGAGCAGATTGCCACTATAAGACGAACCGCTCACGAAATTGTACGCGTCTGGATTCAGCACGTTGCCCGATGTGATGCGGCCCGTGCCATGCGTCTTGCGCAGCTTCAGGTCATAGCCCTTGAGCAGAATCGTCTTGCCGTTCATGTCGAAGTCGATCGCGCGCCAGTCGGCATCGGCATCGAGCGTGATGTCGTCCTGCAGGAACACGGACACGTTTGCGGCGTCAAGCTCGTCCTTGTGCTGTGCCAGCGCCTGGAATTCCCCGTCGGTCGCGAACAGCGCCTTCATGTAGTCCATGCCAAGCGTCCACTCGCCGTTGTAGAGGTTCACATCCTCGTCGTAGAAGGCCCAGTGGTCGTGTTCGACGTCGTACTTGACGAACGAAGGCACCTTTCCGGGGAAGATGTAGAGTCCGTCGGGCCTTGGCAACAGCCCCAGCCGCTCCTTGTTCGCATCGTCCACGACAAAAAAGGCGGTGGACAACTCCGACCACGCCATCAGAAGAACGCTTCCCGAAAACTCCCGGTCCCCCAGATCGACCGTCACGGTGGAACCGGAGTAGAACGTCGTATTGGTGCCGTCGAACACTCCGTCGATGCGCGAGAGATCGAGCGTTGGCTCAAGGTGCGATGCGTCGCCGAGCTGCACGGGCAGGCTCGTCAGCGTGCACTCTCCGCCGTTCAAGTAATTGGCACACGGAGCAAACCTATCCGCCACGACAACCGTGGGAATGCTTCCGGAACCTGCAGCATCGCTCAGAATGCAGGCGCTGCCGGGCTCGAACACGAGCGATCCGACCGAAGTGAATCCGCCGCAGTCATGGTTCAAAGTGCCGAACACCGTCACGTCGCAGTTCGCCGCAGCCGAGTTGTGGGCGTAGAACGACAGCGCTGCTCCCTGCGGCACGATGATCGAGCCGGCGCCGCTATACGTCACATTGCCGGCATAGACCGTGGTGTTCGTGTACGTGATCGAGTGCCCTCCCATCGTCATCGTGGTGGCTGCCCAGTTGCCGTTCTTCAAGTTGAATTCATGGGTGCCGCCGATCACGGCGTTCGTGCCGAGCGTGATGTTGCGCGCGATGAACGACGCATTGAAGGCATCCGCCACCTCCGTGTTGTTCACGATGGCGCCAAGACCGTCCACACCCGAGCCGGAGATGGTGAAGTCGTAAGCGGCCGAAGACGCACCCAGCGTGTCGAACTGTCCTTTCTCCAAAACTTCGATACGCGAATTCTTAGCACCGCATCCGGTGTTGTTTGCATTCTCCAATACGCCTTCCTCCACAACAGTTGACATCACTCCGTTTCCGCCAATGTCGCCCTTGGCTGTGGACATCACAAGTTTTCCTTTGCCCATCTTGTGTATCTGAAGGCCAAGCCCGCCATAATCGGAAGTGCCGGGTGTGCTGCCACCAAACGTTATATTTGAAGGATCATATTCCTCTCCTTCGGGGATGTCGAAGCAGAGGAAACTCGTTGGGCTGAGCGTCGCGAACTTGCTCATCTGAGTATGTCCGCTGTGGCGAGTGTACTGGATCGTATACGAAGTCCCCGCTGTCATGCCTGTGCGAACGTATGGTCCCCAGGTCTGGGTGCCGCTAAGTGCTCCTGCCCAGCTCACGATATTATTTTGGGAGTTGATCCCGACACTCACCCATTGACTCCATTTCGAACTTAATCTTTTTGTCTGCATCTTAAAATAGCAAGTGCGCGACTTTGCCAATGTGAACGTCTGTCTCGCACATACGGCTCCGTTTCCTGAACCTAGATAAAGCAAATCACCTTTATAGTACGATCCCGAGACGAAAGAGTATCCGTCGGGATTTAGAACGTTGCCGGCGGTGATGCGGCCTGTGCCCTGCGGCTTGTGGACGTAGAGGTCATAGCCCTTGAGGGTGATCACCTTGTCGTTGAGATTGAAGTCCATCGCGCGCCAGTCCAGATCCTCCGTCAACGTGATGCCGTTCTGGAGGTGCGCCATTCCGCCCAGCGCGTTTACGAGTTCATTTGTGAAGGGAACGAGCGCCTGGTATTCGGCGTCGTTCGCGAAGACCACCTTCACTCCGGCGATGCTTGACGGAGCCTCGCCGGGAAGCAGTTCGCTCTCCGGGGCGCAAGTTGCGTCCGCATAGTAGTGGAACGCCCCGTTCACCAACTTCGCAAACACCTCGGCCGTCGTCGAGTAGAATGCCGCCCTTACGGTGCCAGGCCGATTGGCGGAGAAGCTGACGGTGGCGCTGGTCAACTCGCCCTGCGTGAGCTCGGCGCCTTCGGGCAGTACCCACCTGTAGAACCTGAATCCCTCGTCTGGAACTGCCGTGACGGTGATGGTTTCCGACCGATCCTGCCTTACCGTTGCCGAAGCGGCGGCGGCAGCCTCGCCCTCGCCTACGCGGATTGCGCCGTTGCCCTGCGCCTCTACCGAAATCGCCACCAGTATGTTGCCGTCTTCGTCGAACGAATAGCCGGTGCCGAGCATGAGTTCGCCGTCAAGGTCGTTTGCCAGGAACGTGGAGCGAACGGTGTCGTAGAGGCCGATGACGCCGTCGGAATTTAGCCTGGCCGGCACAAGATCGCAGCGGAGGTTTCCGTCCGCATCGCGCAGCTTGAAGGAGTAGAAAGTCCAGGAGCCGTAGTTTTCAAGGCCGGTTTCCACGTCGGTTGTGTGCGACGCGAAGAGGCAGAGTTCGGAGGCGGGAGTGTATTCGTCCGTGTCCATCTCCACGCTCGCCGCAGTCATGCCGGCAGCTACGTCCGTCACCACGCCCGCGCCCGTGGCATAGTCGGCCGTGACGGTGTACTTCTTCGCGGGGACGAGCGCGGCGGCGGTGGTGACCTGGTTGGTGTAGCGGTCGAAGCGCACTTTGTCCGCAATCATGAAGGTGGTGAACTGCCCGGTGCTTCCGGAGCGCGAGCACCACAGGTTCTGGTTGCCGCTCACCGTGGAGAGCTCGAACATCAGCTCCGCCTTGTCAGTGCCGGCGGGCAGGAGTCCCGTTCTCACCCTGCACTGTCCGCTCGCCTTGACAAACGGCAGCTGCGTGTAGCCCTCTGGCAGACCATCGGCCATAGCCATCGAGATCGCCATCACGGCGGCAAGTCCCGCCTTGAATTTCACATTCATCGTTCTTCTCCAATAGCTGGAGCAACGCGCTCGCGCACGCCGCCCCGGTTGTGACGGAAATTCCTCCGCCGACCACCCGGCCGACACCATTCCACAATCAAACTTGAAGAATGATACCATATCCCATTGCACATTGACAAGCGATACTTGTCCAAAAAAGCATCGCGCCATAATTCAAGCGCGGGCGGCAAAGATGCCGTCCGCGCCTTGCAATGCACGGAATACGCCTTTCGCGTGCTTCGCGCATTTCGCTGTTCTTAGGCCGCGTCAGAACGCGAAGGTCACGCCCACGCCGCCGTAGAAGTTCCAGGAGTGGTTGCAGCCGTGGCCCCAGGCCGCGTTGTGGCCGCGCGCGCCGGCGCGCATGTTGGAGTCGAAGATGTAGTCGCTGTAGGCGACGTATCCGGTGAGCGACACGCCATGGCCGAGGTTCCAGGTGAGCTCGCCCATGACGGTGGTGTCCATGATGCCGCCGTGGTCAAGCTCGCGGCCGTGCTTCACAAAGTCGTAGTGGCGCACGCGCGAGGTGTTGCCGAAGCCCTGGCCGACGGAGGGACGGAACACGAGCACGGGGTCGTCACCCTCGTTCTTGCCGTCGATGAGCGGGAAATCGTGGCCGAGGTTGAGGTTCACGTAGGTGCCCTCGTCGGCCATGATGTCGCGCTCGATGGCAAGCGTCGGCTCGACAATCGAGAAGATGCCGTCGGAGAGGCCCAGCTCGAGGTTGAGGTACTGCGTGTCGTCCATGCAGCGGCCGTCGTCGTGGTAGCGGCGGAAATACTCGTAGATGTAGTTGAAGTCAACGGAGAGCTTGCCGAA
Organism: Kiritimatiellia bacterium; assembly: GCA_017563185.1. GTDB lineage: Bacteria > Verrucomicrobiota > Kiritimatiellia > RFP12 > UBA1067 > RUG572. The sequence goes on from JAFXIL010000067.1 coordinate 34,751, forward strand.
CTCCTCGCTTAGCTCGAACTCGTGCGCAAGGCCCACGATCGCGTCGAACGTGGAGCGCTTGCCTGTGCGCCGACCGTAGCCGCCGCGCTTGCCGTTCGTCTTCGTGACGTCGTAGATAGCCTCTGCGCTGAGATAGAACCAGTCGCAGAACGTCGCCTTCACGCTCGGGGTGAGGATCGGGTCGCGTCCGTCGATCACGCCGTACGTCATGTAGCGAGAGTCGAGCTGCGCGCCCGCCTCGAACGCGACGATCTGCGTCTCGCCGTACGAGATTCCATCGCCTGGCGCCCAGGCCAGCTCTGCGCTTTCAGCCTTTTCCTGCGCAACGGACGCAAGCCCCGCCGCCACGGCAGCTGCAAACGTCATCATCTTCTTCATGTGCATATTTCTTGTATTCCTTTCCTTTTTTTCCCGCCACAATGGCGGCGAACGCCTAATAGTTTGCCAAATCTAACTTTTGCTGTCAAGCCTCCTCTTGCACATTTTCGAGGTTCGAGGTTCGACATCGTGCATCACTCTGCCATCCGCAGTGGTAAATATTTCTGCCTGAGACTCTATGGCATTCCCCTCTCTCAACTTGATAGACACGCCGCGACTTACCTGCACTTTCTTTGGTTGCGACCCATAATCCCAGCTCGTCAAATGAATCACAAGGTGAGTTTTCACACATTGCATACAAATTTCCCCCTCCATCTTCCTCAATCGGATCGCGATTCAGCCAGCGCATGTGGCCCGTGTGGTAGAAGCGGTAGCGGAAGAAGCCGGCGTGTCTGCCGGCCTTGGCGACGAGCCTGCCGAAGGCGTCGTAGGAATATGATATCCCGCGTCGCGTCCTTCTGCGGCGTATTGATACTCCACCGCCGCCATTGCGTTCGAGGACGGCATCTGGGCCTTGCATATTTCATCCTTGAATGTCATTTCAATCGCCTCTTGATGCTATGCACATTATGAGCTCGCCGGGGGGACTGTCCCCACATGTTATTCTTTGCTCTACACGAATTTATGTTATAATATGTGAAATCTTTTTGGAGAGATCAATCATGAAAAAAACCACTAGACGCACATTTCTGAGAGCGGCCGCAGGAACGTTCTTCATTCCCGCGCGGATGCTGTACGGGCAGGAGCTGCCGCGCAGGCAGCTGCGCCTCGCCGTAGTCGGCGCAGGCGGCATCGGCGGAATGACGAGCAGCGAGCTACGCAATGCGGGCGCAACCGTGGCGGCGCTCTGCGACGTCAACTCCGCCAGGCTCGCAGGCGCGGCGCGCCACTACCCCGGCGTTCCCACGTACATGGACTGGCGCGAGCTCTTCAAGCACCACAAGGACTTCGACGCCGTCGCCGTCTGCACGCCGGACCACACCCACGCCATCATCGGCCTCAACGCGATGCGCCTCGGCAAGCACGTCTACATCCAGAAGCCCCTCGCCCACTCCTACGAGGAATGCCGCATGCTCATGGCCGAGCAGAAGCGCACAGGCGTGGTGGCGCAGATGGGCAACCAGCACCATCCCCGCGGCAAGGCGTTCCGCATCCTCGCCGAGACGGGCATCATCGGCGAAGTGACGGAGGTGGTGTGCTGGACCGACCGGCCCGGCCGCTTCTGGCCGCCCGCGCCCAAGAGCTATCCCGCCACAGGCGCGTTCAACCGCGGCTTCACCGCCGAATCCTGGGACGTCTGGCTCGGCCCCGGCCCCGTCCATCCCTGCTCACCCCTCATCGCCCCTTTCAAATGGCGTGGCTGGTGGGACTACGGCACCGGCGCAATCGGCGACATGGCAATCCACAACGCCGACCCCGCCTTCGAGATCTTCGGCTGGAATGCCCCAATCTCCGTGAAGGGAATCTGCGACGAGCCCGTGATGGCCTCATTCCCCGGGCGCGCCAAGATCGAAATGACCTTCGCGCCCACGCCCAAGAGCCCGCGCACAGTGAAATTCACGTGGATGAACTCCAGCCAGACGCCGCCGCTCCCCAAGGGCGTCCATCCCAAGTACGCCTTCGGCGACAACGGCCTCATGTTCGTCGGCACGAAAGGCATCTTCAACGGCGTGGTGTGGGGCGGCGGAAGCCCAATCGTGATCGCCGCCACGGACCACGAGTGGAACAAAGAGACGAAGAACATGCAGCGCGAGGGAGCGAAGGCTATCCGCGGCCTCGAGTTCCACAACCACTATGTGGAGTTCGTCAACGCGGCGAAGGCCGGCACCCCCGAGGCCTGCGCAAGCAAGATGTCGTACGCGGCGCCGTTCACGCAGTCGCTCCTCGTTGGCGCGATAGGCCTACGTTTCCACAACCGCGAACTCCACTTCGACCCGGCGGCGGGCCGCTTCACCGACTGCCCCGAGGCGAACGAGTTCCTGAAGGCGCCCTCGCGCGGCGCTTTCTCGATGAAGGACTTCGCCTAGCCGAAACGGCCGGCTAGAGTCCAACGATGGCTCGGATGTCGTCGTAGGTGAGCTTCTGGACGGCATCGGCGTCGGTGGTGCCCACCGTCGCGTCGATCACCAGCTGCTTCTTCTTCTGAAGCGCCAGCACCCGCTCCTCAACCGAGTTCTCGGCGATCATCTTCACCACATAGACCGTCTTCTTCTGGCCAATGCGGTGCGCGCGGTCGGTCGCCTGGTCCTCTACGGCCGGATTCCACCACGGGTCGAAGTGCACCACCATGTCCGCCCCCGTGAGGTTCAGGCCCGTGCCGCCAGCGTGAAGCGAGATGAGGAAAAGCGGAATCGACTCGTCGGTGTTGAAGCGGCGGCACTCGCCAAGGCGGTCCTTCGTTTCGCCGTCGAGATAGCAGTACGTGATTCCACGCGCCTCCAGTTCGCGCCTGAGTATGGTGAGCATGGTCACGAACTGGCTGAACACGAGCACGCGGTGCCCGCCGTCCATCGCCTCGTCGAGCATCTCGAAGAACACCTCGAGCTTGCCAGATAGATCCTGTGAATTTTTCTCACACAGAGACTCGGAGGCACGGAGCCCCCCATCTCCTCTCTGTGTCTCTGTGCCTCTGTGTGAGATTCCGGGATGTTGCTCGCGGTACTCCTTGAGGAGCTCGAGGTGGGAAGCAACCTGGCGAAGGCGCATGAGAAGCGCAAGTATCTCCATGCGCGACTTCGCGAAGCCCTTTGCCTTCACCATGTCTCCGATTTTTCCGCGCGCGTCCGCTAGCAGTCTGTTGTACCAGCTCTGCTGCGTGATGGTCATCGGGCAGTATGCCACCTTCACGATCTTGTCTGGCAGATCCTTAGCCACCGATTTCTTGAGGCGCCGCAGAATGAACGGATGGAGCTTGCGGTGAAGGCGCTCCTGTTCGGCGCGCCCCTCCTGCCCGCCCGCCTCTATCGGCTCCTGCGTTGTGGCCTTGAACTCCTCGTACCGGCCGAGATAGTCCGGCATCAGGAAGTCGAAGATGCTCCACACGTCCGCCACGGAGTTCTCGACGGGCGTGCCGGTCAGGACTAGCTTTTGCACCGACTCAAGGCGCTTCGCGGCGCGTGCGTTGCGCGTCTGGCGGTTCTTGATGTGCTGCGTCTCGTCAAGCACCACCACGCTGAACGTCTTGTCGAGATAGGCGGCCTCGAGGTCGCGCTGCAGAAGCGCGTACGAGGTGATCACTAGGTCATGACTCTGGATCGAATCGAAAGTCTCGGCGCGGTTCGGACCCGACACCACGAGGCGTTTCATCCACGGCGTGAACTTCTCTGCCTCGGCGGCCCAGTTCTGCACAAGCGACGTGGGGCACACCACGAGCGCTGGCTTGCCGCGCGCCTCGGGATCGGTGCGGGCGAGCGATATCCACGTGAGAGTCTGCAGCGTCTTTCCAAGGCCCATCTCGTCCGCCAGCAGTCCAGAAAGGCCGCTGCGCTCGAGGAAGCGCATCCAGTAGACGCCCTCCTTCTGGTAGGGCCTTAGCGTGTTCTCGAGCGGACCAAGATCCACCTTCTCCCACTTGGCCCCCGGATCGCGGTTGCGCTTCGCGGCCGTCTCGCGCCAGTTCGGCGCGGGGGCGTCGTCAAGCTCCACCGCGTCGGCGATCACGTCTAGCGACGCGCGGACGTACGGTGCGTAGAGGGAGGCCACTCGGAAATGCCCCGGCTTTGCGCCGGCGCTGCTCGGGCAGTCCGCGAACACGCGGCGCATCTGGGCCACGGCGTCGGAATCGAGCAGCAGCGTCTCGCCGTTGCGCATCAGATACGAGTCGCCGCGGTTGATTGCGGCCTGTATCTCGGCGGGGGGGATGTTGCGCCCGCCGTCGTCGAACGTGCAGCCCACCTCGAAGGCGCCATCCTTCGATCCTGGCACGTCGGCAACGTCCACAAGGGCTATCACGTGGCCCATTGAGTCCACCATCTCGTCGAGCTGCTCCGAGAATATAACCTTCCATCCGCTGCGCGCGAGCGATGGCGCGCCGCCGCCAAGGAAGTTAAGCACGTCGCGCGGCTCCGTGATGAAGCGGCGGCGGCTGTCGCCATCCTTCTCGAAGCCCAGCGCCTCGAGGGTCTTCACCGCGGCCTGCTCAGCGGCGAGATTACGCGTATGGTAGAGAAGCATGTCGTCGGGATCGGGACGGCATATATCGTACGGGCCGGCGGGATTGCAGCAGCGTATCTCGCGCGAGCCATACACTGCGTAGATGTCGGCTCCAAGCGAAGCGCGGGAACCGGCCACGCAGAGCTTGATCACGGGCTTGTCGGGCACAAAGCGGAAGAGGTCCTCGTCGGGCGAGATCTGTACGTCGCACACTCTGCGCAGCACGGGCAGATTGCCGAGGATGAAGGAGGCCATCGCCTCGCGGGGGATCACCTCGTCATGCTGGTACAGGGTGCGGAAGGCGTCCTGCAGCACGTTCGCGAGCGGCGTGAACGTGCCGCGCCCCGGGCCCGCCTCGCCGAGCGGACGGCTCCACACGAACCCCTTTCGCCCATGCACGAAGAAGCGGTCGCAAGACGCCACGTGCTCGAACGGAAGATCCGCCCACGGGTAGAGCGCGAAGCTGCCGCTCTCCTCGAAGAATTCGGCCCGCAGCACCGAACGCACAGGATCTCCCTTCGCGCGAAGCTCCACGATGTTAAGGAAGTCGCCGGGCGACAGCACCATCTCCGGCGTGGCCGGGCCTTCGCAGATGTCCTCCAGCACGTCGAGCAGATTGCACGCGGCGGGGGAAAGGTACACGCCAGGCGCCTCGCGAAGGCGCGGGTCGTCGGGCGAATGGCGCACGCCCGCCTTGTCCACGAGCGCGAACGTCGTCTTCACGCCGCCCGCGTAGAACTCGTCACGGAAGGTCGCCTCGTTCCACGAAAGGTCGATACGCATCGGCACGCCCTTCGGGGATCTGAGAATGTACGCGGATGGGTCGATGGCGGCGCGGCGGCGGGCGGCGCGCAGTTCGCGCTGGTGGTTCTCCTCGGCCTCGGGATCCGTCATGCGGCACATCAGATAAAGCGCCACGGCCACGACGTGCGGACATATCATGCCGAGCTGCTGGTTGGTGCGGCAGGGGCAGTGCGACTTCACGTGGCCTTCTGGAGAGAGCGTGAAGCCGGTTGGCATGTCCCATCCGCTGGACTGCGAAATCTTGCCTGTCGCCTTGCGCGCGGCGTCGTTCCATTCTGCCGAGACCACCTGCCCGTGCGCGGCGATCGCAACGGCCTGGTTGAAAACGTCCGCGCCGCCCCATCCGGCCAGGATCTTCTCGTTGAAGTCGCGCGGCGTCACGCAAGAGCCTCCGTGAAGCGGCGGGCGTTGACGTCGAGAGCACGCTCCAGATCCGCCGCATCGACTCCGCGAATCTCGGCGAGCTTCGCGTAGATGAGCCGAAGCGTCTCCGCGCGTGAAGGCGCGCCGTCCTGCGGCGCGGCGGATTCGTCCATGTCGGTCTCGATCAGCAGGCGCTCAAGCGGAATGGACTTCGCCATCGCGCGGTAGTTCACCGCATGGTCGTTGAGAAGCGCCGGACCCATCGAGACGAAGCCGTTCATCGCGAAGATCTGCGGCAGCAGCCCTTCGCTGCGCGAGAAGCCGTGGAAGAGAAAAGCGGGAATCCTGCCGGCGTGCGGCACGCACGCCTTCACCACCTCGCCCCAGCACTTCGCGCCGTGCAGCACTGCCGGGCGCGCAAGCGCGGCGGCGAGGGCGAGCTGGCGCTCGAACGCGGCGCGCTGCGCCAGTGGGATGGTCTTCGCGCGCAGACGGTCGAGCCCGATCTCGCCAACTCCCGCATGGACATTCTGCGCAAGGTCTGCCTCAACCCCGGCGACCACCGCACCGACGCCTTCGCACTGCATGTCGCCCGTCTGCCAGGGGTGGACGCCGCAGAAGCGCCACTCGCGCCCGTCGAGCGAAAGATATGCGTCGTAGACGTTGCGGTGGAAATGGGCGTCCGTCATCTTCAATGCACGGCCGCCACGGGCCAGAACGTGAGTGTGAAACCGCCGCCGCGCTGAAGTTCGAGGCGGATGCGCGCGTCAGGCGGCACGCCTGTGATCGTCTCGCGCACCATGCCCGCGGCCTGGGCTTCAGGGGTGTCTTTGGAATTTGGGTCGCGGACGACTTCCACGATGTAATCTTCGTAGCGGGGTGCGGTCTTGGGCAGCTGCAGGTAGAGGTCTTCGAACCTGAACGTGAGCGCGGTTGGCTCCACGGCGAACGCGGCGGCCTTCCACACGTCCTTGTAGCGGCGGGCGCACACCACGAAGTCTCCCGGCTCGCCTCGCATCACGCGGAATGCGTCGGCGCGCTGCGAGGATGCGTTCTGGCCGGTGAAGACGAGAAACGCCTCGCACGCGGCGGGCGTAACGCCGGGGCCGAAGGACGGCTTGGGCAGCGGCTCGCGCACGAACGGCACCACGGCGAACGCCGCGGTGAGAAGATCCTTGCCGTCCTCAAGATCGAGCGACGCGACGGGAGGTTCGATCTCAAGGCGCGCCTCGGCGAGATCCGCCGGACGCGTCCACGCAAGCGGCGGCAGGTTGGGGCTGGACGCCTTCAGCACGCCCTCGTGCCACTCTAGCTTTGCCAGCGGTTCCATCTTAGCCAAACTTGAGTCCGTCGA
>JAFXIL010000009.1 GCA_017563185.1 Kiritimatiellia bacterium
CATGCTCTCCATGCTCGGCTCATGGCCCGACGCCACCGGCGAGGGATTCCGCTACTGGCGCGCGTGGGCGAACGCTGCCGACGGCAAGGCCGCCGCCGCGCGTGTGCTTCTTGCCGAGCCCTTCGCCGAGAAGCCGTATGCCGCGCTGGCGCTGCGCCTTGCGGCGCGCGTGGAGGCGGAGGCTGGAAGCGCGGCCGCGGCGGACGCCGCATACGCGCGCGCGGCGGCCGCGCTTGCGGGAGACCTCATGTCGCGCGCCGAGAACGCCGTGGAATGGGCGCGCTTCAAATGGAGCGGCGGCGACGCGGCGGGGGCGCTAGCGCTTCTGCGCAAGGAAGGTGCGCCGTCCGTCCCTGGCCCGGTCGGCGACGAAGCGCGCATTCTCGAGGCCGACCTCGCCGCAGCGGCGGGGGACGCGGCGGGGGCGCGCAAGATACGCGAGTCGCTTGTGGCGGGCGGCACCAACACGTCCGAACGGGCGTACGTGCTCGCGTCGTGCGCGCTTTCGGAGAGCATGCTCGCCTCGGGCGCGGTCGAGGACGCGGTCGCCGCCGCTTCTAACGCCGTGGCGCGCGCCCGGCATCCGGATCTCGCGCGCCATGCCGGGTTCGCCCTTGGCTTCGCGCGCTTCGCTTCGCCTGCAGGGCGCACGGCCGGCGCGGAGCAGATCGCCGCCCTCGTGCGGCGTCATCCCGACGCGCCGGAAAGCGCGGCCGCCCAGCGCAGGCTGGCGGACGGGCTTCTCGCGGCCGGCGACGCCGAGGCGGCAGTGCGCGAATACGATGTTCTCCTGCAGGCCTTTCCCGCGCACGCGCTCGACGCGCACGTTCTCGAAGGGCGAGGCTGGGCGTTCCTGCGCCTGGGCCGCAATTCGGAGGCGGTGGGGCTTTTCGCGCGGGCGGCGCAGGTGGCGTCCAACGATGTGGACAAGGCCCGCTGCACCTTCAAGCAGGCCGACGCGCTTTTCGCTGGCGGAAGGTTCGACGAGGCTGCCGGCGTCTATGCCTCAGTGCCGGCAGGCGCCCTGCGTGAGAAGGCTGCCTTCCGCAGCGCTGACGCTCTGACGCGCGCCAAGAGGAACGCCGACGCCGCCGAAGCGTTCCGCGCCATCCAGAAGGCGGGCGGAGAGCTCGCGGTGGAGGCGGGGCTGCGCCTTGCGGCGCTTGAGGTGGTGCTTGGCCATGTGGAGGACGCCGTGGCCGTCTATCGTGCGCTTCTCGACGAGACTGCCGTGCGCCGTCCCACGCCGGAGCAGCGCGTGCGCGCTCTTGCCGGGCGCGGGAGGGCGCTCTACCGCGCCTACCGCTTTCCGGATGCGGAGGCCGACTTCGCCGCAGTCGGCAAGCTGGATGCCTCTAGGCGCGACGAGATGGACTTTCTCATCGTCCTTTGCCAGTACGGAGCTGGGCGCGTGCGCGAGGCCTCGTCGTCGGCGCGCGCTCTTCTCGCGCGAATGGCAGATTCGCCGCTGCGCGTGGACCTGCGCATGTGGCTTGCCACGTACGACGCCGGCCGCCGCGAGTGGCCAGCCGCGATAGCGGGCTTCGAGGCATGCGCCACGAACGCGCACGTTTCGGCTGCGCGGCGCGTGGAGGCCTTTGTAAGGGCGGCGAGATGCGCCGTGGAGCTGCCGGACTTCCAGAAGGCCCTTGAGCTGGCCGTGGGGGCCTCCACAAACGCCGTGGCTGGAGCGGAGAAGGCGGCCTCCGGCGCGGATGGCTCGGCAAGCCCGTCCTCGGAAGCCGCATGGGCCGCGGAGGCGCTCGTGCTGCAGGGCGAGGCGCTGTGCGAGCTTGGACGGTTCGAGGACGCAGAGTTCGTGCTGGAGCGCGCCGCGCGGGCGAACGGCGGTGAGGCGATGCAGCATCGCGCGGCGCTTGCGCAGGCCAACTGCTATTTCGTGATGGGCGCAGGCGACGCCAAGCGCTACCAGAGCGCGATCGACGCTTACGGCATGATCCAGAAGGACGAAAGCTATTCGCCGTCGCAGCGCCTTGCGGCGTCGTACAACATGGCGCGCGCCCTCGAGAAGCTGCGCCGCCTGGACGAGGCGGCGGACGTGTACTACACCAACGTCGTGCTGGCGTACTGGGACGGGGTGCGTCCTGACGGCTCGCCAGGCGCCGAGAACGCGCCGCGCGTGTGGTTCGACTCTTCCGCCCGCCAGTACTTCTCGCGCGCAGTGTACAATCTTGCTGACCACTACGAGTCGCGCGGCGAGCTGCAGCAGGCCGCGCGCATGCTCGAGTACATTGTGCGCGCGAGCCTGCCGGCGAAGGACGAGGCCAGGCGGCGCATTGCGCGACTGAAGGAGAAAGGCGGCTTCAAATGAGCGTATGGACAATGGTGGGCGGACCGGTGTTCTGGATTCTCGCCCTTTTGGGCGCGGCGAGCATATTCGTGTTCCTTAGCCGCCTGATGAACCTGCGCCGCGCGCAGATCGACTATCAGGACTTCATGCGCGGCGTGGCGACGGTGCTAGAGCAGCACAATCCCGACGAGGCCCTTGCGATATGCGACGACACTCCGGCGCCTGTTGCGCGGATAGTGGCGGCGGCGGTGCGCCACCGCGACCAGTCGGCGCGCGTGCTCAGGGAGACGGTGGACGCGACGGGCCGCGCGGAGGTGGGGCGCCTCGAGCGCCGCCTTGCGCTGCTCGCCATCATCGCGCAGGCCGCTCCGCTTCTGGGCCTTCTGGGAACGGTGATAGGAATGACGCGCGTGGTGCTGGCCCTGAACACGGACTCTCTGGTGACGCGCGTGGACCTCATGGGCGGAATGATGCAGGCGCTCGTCTCCACCGCTGCCGGGCTGGTGGTGGCGGTGTCGGTTCAGGTGATGTACAGCATGCTCCACATAAGGCTCGAGAGGCTGGTGGTGGACCTGGAGGCGGCGGCCAGCGAGATTCTTGCGCTGCTCTCGCCGCGCAGGGAGGTGGCCGGATGAACGAGGCGTGGAAATGGCGTCCCGAACGCACCGAGGGGATATGGCGCCACGGCTGTGCGTGGGCCAAGCCGTTCACCGCGGCGGCGCCGTGGATTTCCCTGGCGCTTCTCATGGCCACTTTCGCCCTTGCCGACGGCAGGCTCACCTCTTCGCCAGGAACGGTGTTCGGCCTTCCCGCGCCGGCGGCCAGGGAAGGGACAGAGCCCGGACTTGCGGCGATCATGATGCCTGTGGCGCGCGAAGGGGCCGCGGGGCGCGAGACGATGGTCTTCTTCGACGACGCGCGGTATTCGCTTGACGACGACGCATCGCGCGAGGCCCTGCGCGAAAGGATCGGCGCGCGCGCGGCGGCCGACGCAACGGGCACGATGCTGGTGCTGGCCGACGCCCGAGTTCCTGCGGGCGACATGATCCTCTTCGCAGGTCTAGCGCGAGAGGCGGGGGTTGTGTACGTCGAAATCGCGGAAAGGCGGGAATGAGACGTATCCTCCATGCGTGCTGGCCGCTTGCGGCGGTGGTGATGTTCACCGTGGCGCTGGCGCTTCAGATTCCGCGCAAGGCGCTGTTCTTCCGCCCTGTGAAGCTTGAGCGCAGCGTGCCGTACGCGTCGTTCGTGGAGTTCGGCGAGTCAGAATATGCCGCGATAATGCAGAAGGTGCGGATGTCGTGGCAGGTGCGTTCGCATGGAGCCGGAGCATACGCGGAAAGCCCGATAGGAGCGCTTGATCCGGACGACGAGCCGCCGCCCGCGCCGCTTGAGATGCCGAAGAGCTTTTTCGCGCGCCGCCCGCTCGCGCCGCCGTCTGCGCCGCGCGTCTCGCTCGCGCCGCCCACGCGCGCTTCGGCGCGTGAGCTGCCGCAGCTCGCCGCGCCGGACGAGTCGGTGGAGGCGAGGCGTAGGCGCGATGAACTGCTTGTGCTTCCTGAATCCCTGCGCGCAGCCGGCGAAGACGCTCCTGCGCCGCTGCCGGGAATAGACTAGACGATTCTTGCAAAGAAAGGATGAAAAGAGATGATGACAGAAGAAGAGGTGCTGAAGACATTCGCCGACACCGGCGCGCTGCTGGAGGGGCATTTCGAGCTGCGCTCGAAGCTGCACTCCAACCGCTACTTCCAGTGCGCGAACGTGCTGCGCTATCCGCGCATAGCGGGAAGGCTGTGCGACGAGCTCGTGGCGAAGATGAAGGCCGCCTGCGACATCGGCAGGGTGGACGGCGTGATATCCCCGGCGGTGGGCGGAATCCTCGTCGGCCACGAGGTGGCGCGCGCGCTGGACGTGAAGTGCGTATTCGCCGAGAAGGTGCAGGGCGAGGGCGTGGACGCGACGGGCAAGCCCGTGACGAAGCTCGCGATGCGCCGCTTCGCGCTGCAGCCGGGCGAGCGCTACGTCGTTGCGGAAGACGTGGTCACGAAGGGCGGCCGCGTGCAGGAGACCGTGGATCTCGTGCGCGCCGCGGGCGCTGAAGTGGCCGCGATAGTGCTGCTTGTGGATCGTTCGATGGGCGCGGTCAAGTTCGGCGACGTGCCTATGTTCTCGCTCGTCCAGATACAGCCCGTGACCTGGGAGCCGGCAGAGTGCCCGCTCTGCGCCGCAGGCGGCAAGCCCGTCCATCCCGGCTCGTGAGCAGAATAGGCAGACCGCTGGCCACCGCGCGCCCGATATGGTATAATCATCGGCGAGAAGGAGTGCTAGATGGCCGAAACTGAAAGGAAAGGCGGCGCGGTGGTGGACCGCGCAAAGGCTGCGGTCGCGGCGCTGAAGGAGCGCTGCGGCCGGGTGCGCGGCTATCTCGGCGACGGCGTGTGGGAGGAGGACGTCGAATCGTGCGGAACGCTCCGCAGGATGCGCATCAACGCGCTTCGCTTCCTGGGCGTGCTCTCGAATGGCTTCGTCGAGCACCGCATCGGCCTGCACGCCGCAGGGCTCACGTTCATATCGCTGCTCTCCGTCGTGCCGATACTGATGCTGATGCTGCTTCTCACTAAGCCGTGCGGCATGTACGGCTGGGCGCGCAACGAGCTCAAGGTGCAGACTGACAAGATGATAGAGCGCTTCTTCGAGCACAAGATGGACGACGACTCGGTGGTGGAGAAGGGCATAGCCGCAGTCGCGGCTGGCGCGAAGCTGCCGGTGGCGCAGCAGGACGACGAGGCGGGGCGCAAGTTCGGCGCGCAGGCGCGCGAGCTGCGCGACCAGGTGCTCGGGCAGGTGGACGACAAGATCGAGCACTTCAACTTCGGGCTTATGGCGCTCGTGGGCTTTGCGGTGCTGGCGTTCACCGTGACGTCCACCTTCGGCCAGGTGGAGACTACGATGAACGAGATATGGCGGGTGAAGAAGGGGAGAAGCATCTGGAAGCGCCTTCTTCTATACGGATTCACTCTGATGGTGCTGCCATTCCTCGCGGCGCTCGCGATGTCCCTGCCGCTCATGCGCATGGTCAAGAGCGTTCTTGACGCCACGTTGGGCGCCACCTCCTACACGAAATGGGCGGGCGACGCGCTTGTGGCGGTGCTGGACTCGTCGTTAACCTCGTTTGCCGTCTCGCTTCTCTTCACCACTCTCGCCTTCGCATTCCTCTTCTGGGTGATGCCGAACCGCGAGGTGAAGTGGAGGCCGGCGTTCTGGGGCGGCCTGCTCACGGCGCTCATCCTGAAGGTGTGGATGGCGATATGCGTGGTGCTGCAGGGATTGATCGGAAAGAGCAGCGCGGCGTACGGTTCGTTCGCGCTCATTCCGATACTCATAATCTGGATTTCGTACAACTGGAAGATAATCCTAATCGGGAGCAACATGGCCTATGCGTTTCAATGCGTTGATAGCAAGCGTCGCGATCTGCTTGACTAGTGAGGCGGCGCTTCGCTTCACGGAGCCGGTGTGGCGTCCGGACCTGGGGTTCAGCATGCCGAACCTCGCAGGGGCCGTTGCCGCGCCCATCGACCTGCCGCGCGCCTCCGCCTACCTCATGAGCGGGCTCGGCGGCAGACGCCTTGAAGACAGGTACGAGACCTTCGGGCTCTGGACCTGCGCGACGGTGCGCGGCCGCTGGCGTGACCCGGAGGGGCGCATGCTTCTCATAGCGCGCCTCGCGACACAGCCGCCGGACGACGTTCCCGGAACGGTCCGCACGCGCCGCTCGTACAGAGACGCGCAGGTCAACGCCGCCGTCGACCCCAAGAGCAAGCAGCAGCGCGACGAGGCTGTGGAGGCGATATCGCCCGTGGAGATAGGCCGCGCGGCGGCGCCTCGGCGCTCGCAGCGCAAGAACATGACTGGCATCGTGGTGTATCCTTCCGAGGAGGACAACGTGCTCGTGTACGCGTTTCGCCCGCGCAGCCCCGAGCGCCTCGAGAATCCATGCTGGTTTCTGGCCATGCTGGTGGCCGTGCCTGGCGAGGACATGGCGGCCGTGCGCGCCCGCTTCGACGAGGACTTCCTTGATCGCATATCCGTGCCGTCGCTCGGCGCGCGCCGGTCTCTCGCCAAGCCTCCCGCCGAGACGCCGGCCGACGCCTCCGAGACGGATCTTCTTCGCGCCGACCTGCGCTCCAGCGTCGCGAACTACGACGACTGGAACTGCGCCGAGGCGGAGGACGTCATCGTGCTCGACGACCTCGATCCTGTGGTGCGGACGTCTCTGCTGGCGTCGCTCACGAACAACCTTCCGCGCCTTCGCCGCGCCTATGCCCGCGTTGCGCCGTCTTCCCTCTCCGCGACGAACGTGCTTGCTGCGGTGCGCGTGTTCCGCGACAAGGAGGAGTACCTTGCCTACGTGGGCACGAACCAGGTGTGGACCTCGGCGCTGTGGAGCCCGGAGAGGCGCGAGCTCGTGCTGTACCATCCCGAGGGTGGCAACGACAAGCTGCTGCGCACGGTCTGGCACGAGGCGTTCCACCAGTACCTCGCCTACGCCGGCGCGATGATCGACAGCTCGCCCTGGTTCAACGAGGGCATCGCGCAGCTCTTCGAGTCGTCGCACTTCGACCGGAAGGGGAACATAGTGTTCGACCGCGATCCGCAGGCTGCGGCGTACGTCCACGAGTATGCGTCGTCCATCGCGGAGAAGCTGCCCGACATCTTCGAGATGGACTACCCCGAGTTCTACGCCGGATCGCAGGCGCAGATACTCGAGCGCTACAGCGTGGCATGGTCGATCGCCTACTTCCTCGAGGTCGGCGCGCCCAGGCTGCGCTTCCGCCCCTACGAGACGCTGCGCGCCGACTACATGAAGGCGCTGGTGGAGACGCGTTCGATGACGGAGGCCACGGCCAAGGCGTTCGGGAATGAAAAAAGCCGCGATGAGTTCATCGCGGCCTGGCTCGCATTCTGGCGAGAGAACTGACGCGGGAATCACTTCACCACGAGCACGCTGTTGAAGGTGCCCATTGAGTTGGGGACCTTCTCGGCGTTCTGGACGTCCTCGGTCCAGTCGCCCTTGCCGCCGGTGACAAGGAAGAACTTGTATTCGTAGCGGCCGGGCTTGAGGCGCATCGTGATGGAATAGACGCCGTCGCCCTTTTTGTCGGCCATCTTCTTGGTCTTGTCCCACAGCAGCCAGTTGTTGAACGTGCCGACTGCGTACACCTCACGGCCGGGTTCGAAGCGGCAGGTGAGCGTGACGCTCTTCTCGGCGTCCTTCTTCTCCTCTGCCTTGGCCACGGGGGCCTTTTCTGCGGCGGCGGCCTTGGTGGCGCACTTCCGCGTGGTGCGGGGCTTGCGCGCTACGGTCGGCTTGGCTGCCGGTTTGCTCTTCGTGATCTTCATTTTTGTCCTTACTTTTCTTGCTTTGGAGAAGGCGCCATTTGACCGTCTCCAAAATTAGGCACATATTGTACATTTCCGGCGTCTGATTGTCAATGGGGCATTTCATAAAAATCGAGATGGGGGCCGTCTCGCGGATTGACAACGGCGGCGGCGTGTGGTATCATTTCACCTACTTTTCCGGGTGCTTACAGTGCATGGTGCTCTGGAAGCTGAGAAAATACCGGACAACCTGAACAGGGTAATGCCTGCGTAGGGAAGAAAGGAAGAGAAAAATGAGCAAAGCAGAAAAGAGCGGCGCCGCAGGCGCCGTGATGGAAGAGGTCATATCCGGCGCGATAGTGCGCCGATACTTCAAAAAACTGGAGGAGAACCTCGCAGTTGACGTGGCGATCGTGGGTGCGGGGCCGAGCGGCCTCGTGGCCGCGCGCGACCTGGCGCTCGCCGGCTTCAAGGTGGCGATGTACGAGTCGAAGCTCGCGCCCGGCGGTGGTACTTGGGGCGGCGGCATGCTGATGAACGAGGTGACCGTGCAGAACGACGCCGCGGAGATACTGCGCGAGTTCGGCATCACCACCGTTCCATACGACGACCAGTACCACACCGTGGACTCCGTGGAGATGGCCTCAGGGCTCATCTTCGGCGCGCGCAAGGCCGGCGCCACGATCTTCAACACAGTGAAGGTTGAGGACATCGTGATGCACGACGGCGTCGTCTCGGGCGTCGTGATCAACTGGAATCCCGTCGCCCGCCTCGAGATGCACGTGGATCCGCTCGTCGTGACCACGCGCGCGCTCATCGACGGCACCGGCCATCCCAGCGAGATCGTCAACAAGGCCGTGCACAAGGCCGGCGTGAAGGTGGACTCCCCCACCGGCGGCATCCTCGGCGAGAAGCCGATGTGGATGGCTGACGGCGAGCGCACCACCGTGATCAACACGAAGCGCCTCTATCCCGGGCTCTACGCCTCCGGCATGGCCGCGAACAACGTGCAGGGCGGATTCCGCATGGGGCCCATCTTCGGCGGCATGCTCAAGAGCGGGCGCAAGATCGCCGAGATCGTGAAGGCCGACCTCTCGAAGTAGGCGTCATGCGCATGGACGACTTCGGCCTCTACCTCGTGATGACGAACCCCGTGGTCGGCTACGCCGCCTGCGCGGCGGCGGCGGTCGAGCGCGGGGTGCGCATCGTGCAGCTGCGGATGAAGGACGCGCCGCGCGACGAGATCGTGCGCACGGCGCGCGCCGTGCGCGAAGTGACGCGCGGCACGCGCACGCTCTTCATCGTCAACGACGATCCGTCGATAGCGGCCGAGGTCGAGGCGGACGGCGTCCACGTAGGGCAGGGCGACATGCCCGTCGCGGAAGTGCGCAGCCGCTATCCCTCGCTGGGCATCGTGGGGCTTTCCACGCATTCGCCCGAACAGGCGCGCGCCGCGCTGGCCGCCGGGCCGGACTACATCGGCGTTGGGCCGGTGTGGGCAACGCCGACGAAGAAGATACCCGACCCTGTTCTGGGGGTGCCCACTGCGATGGAGATGGTGCGCAGCGTGCCGTTTCCGGCGGTGGCGATAGGCGGCATCGACGAGGGGCGTCTGCCGGAGCTTCTGAAGGCGGGCGCAGCGAACTTCGCGATCGTGCGCGCCGTGTGCGGTTCGCCCGATCCGGCAGCGGCCATCGCGCGCCTTCAGGAGACCGCCGCGCGCTTTGGCGGGCGGAAAACGTGAAGGGTACCATGCGGCGGCGAAAAATGCTATAATGGTTGAACTCTATATCTCCTGAGCAGGGAGGTTCGCAAGGAACGAGGAATAGTGCAGGACAGGCAAGACAGAATCGACATTGAGGCCGAGGTGAAAAAAACGGCGGCCGAGTTCATGCCGTGCGGTGAGTGCGGGGGGCATGCCGAGGGGCGCGGCGCGGAGATGCCGCGCGCCACGGCGGTGGCCGCCGCGCTGCGGCGCGTGCTCGCCCTCCTTTTCCCGGGATGCCACGGCGCAAGGCCGGAGCATTCGCAGTGCAGAGAGCGCGTTGAGCGTTCGTTCGCGAGAATCGCGGGCGACGTGGAGAGGCTTGCCGCCGGCGCTCTTGCATGCACTGGCGGCGACGCGGCGAACGCGGGGACGATCGCCGCGGAGTTCGTGCGGGCGCTTCCGAAGGTGCGCGCAATGCTCATGGAAGACGTCGAGGCCGGCTATGAGGGCGACCCCGCCGCCACCAGCCGCATGGAGGTGGTGATGGCGTACCC
>JAFXIL010000068.1 GCA_017563185.1 Kiritimatiellia bacterium
ATCCGTCGCTGCGTCCGCTCCTCAACATCACCAACCTCGTCAACTACGTGGCAATCACCCACTTCACGGCGGACGGCGACTCGCCCGTCTCCGAATGGAGCGACTTCTCGAACAACCTCAACATGCTCTACGACGAGACAGGCGCGAACGGCGGCTTCATGTGGCTGCACCACGACTCGGAGCACTCCATGGGCGCGTACAACGGCATTGCCGACTCTACATACGGCTACCCGGCAAACATATTCGACTGGGGCACGTCGCGCGACCACTCCAACTTCACGCGCGCCGAGAACATGAACCCGCTCGGAATCCACGACAAGCTCACTGCGCATCCCGCATATCTCCGCTACTTCGCCGACTCCATCCAGCGCATCTTCTTCGACAACGGCCCGCTCACGGTGGCCAACGCCAAGGCGCGCGTCCAGGCGCGCATGGACGAAATCGACAGCGCCGTGGTTGGCGAGGCCGCGCGCTGGGGCAGAGGCGCCACGCGCACGGACTGGCTCAACGCATGCGCGGACGTGATGACGTACATCGAACGCCGCCATCCGATTCTCATCAGCCAATACCGTGCAAAGGGATGGTTCCCTTCCATCTACGCGCCCGCCCCCTCGATCGAGAACAAGACCTCGGCCCCTCTCGGCTCCGAACTCGCCCTCTCAGCAGGATGCACATTCTACTACACGACAGACGGATCGGACCCGATGGACTCCACCGGGCAGCCATCGTCCTCGGCGGTGCGCGTGGCCGCAGAAGATGCGCCCGAAGCGCCTGCGCCACGCACCATCTTCCCCGTGAAGTCAACCTGGGCGTACTACGACTGGGGCAGGCTACCGCCGGCCGACGCCTCGGGCAACGCATGGAACACGCTGGCGTTTGCGCAGTCGAGCGACTGGGCCTCCGGCCCGGGCATCCTCGGCGTCTCGGGCAACAACGGCAACACCGTTGGCACCGCCACGTACCACTATGTAAACCACGGGACAAGCGGCACGCAGGTGACAACCACGTACTTCCGGCGCACCTTCACGCTTTCCGAAGGCGAGACGGCCGCGTCCAGCATGACCATCAACATGCTCTTCGACGACGGCTTCGTCCTCTACGTCAACGGCACTGAGGTTTACCGCGAATACATGAACTCCGGCACAGTCACTTACGACACATGGTCTTCCGCCACGGTTGGCACGAGCGGCTCGGTGACTCAGAACAGCTACGCCACGCGCACGATCACGATTCCCCATGGACTTCTCAAGGCAGGAACGAACGTAATCGCTGCGGAAGTGCACCAGTGCCACGGCACTTCCAGCGACATGTACTGGGACTGTTCGCTTGCCACCACGGCTGCGTCGTACGACCCCTCCAGCATCATCGCCGCCTCCACCTCATTCGCGCTCAATCCTGCAAACGCCGCGGTCAAGGCGCGCGCATGGAACGGCAGGGAATGGAGCGCGCTCGCAGATCTCTCGTACACGATCACCGCGCCCGTGCAGGATCTCTCCGGACTCAAGATCTCCGAGATCATGCACGCACCCGACAAAGCGCAGAACATCGCCCCGTACCTCGAGGACGACTTTTCCTGGATCGAGCTGATAAACACCGGCGCCACCTCGCTCAATCTCTTCGAATGCTCGATTGCCGGCCAGAAGTTCACCTGCACATTTGGCGACTTCGTCATTGCAGAAGGAGAACGCATCATCGTGGCGCGTAGCGCCGCCGCGTTCGCGCTCGCGCATCCCACGGCCACGTGCCGCGTTGTCGAATGGGCGGAGGGCGGCGAGATAAAGCGCAAAGGCGATACGATCGTGCTTGCCGCGCCAGACGGCACGCCGCTCTCAAGCGTCACCTTCAGCAACGAGTGGTTCGGCGGTGCAACGTACAACACGGGCCGTTCGCTCGTTGTGCGCGATATCGCGCTCGAGCAGACGAGCGAGGAGTTCAGCACCGAGGCGCGCTGGAAAGCCGGAAACGCGACAGGCGGCACGCCAGGCCTCCCTGAACACCCGATGTTCCTTTCCATCAAGAAGGGAGACAACAAGTTCACGTTCGAGGCGACCGACCTTGAAGGACAGAACTGGGCACTGTACTTCTGCACCCGTCTTGGCGAGGAGTGGACGCTATGCCCCTCCACGCGCTACACCGTCAATGGCGACACAATCGTCGTCACTCCCACTAGCCGCGGCACAACCAAACCTCTCTATAACGCGCCCGCCGCGTTTTTCACCATAAGGACATCCCAGCCGTAGCAGCCGTCTCCGCATAGAAAAGACGCGCCCCGCGGAATGCGGAGCGCGACTTTCATGATCTGGCAAGCGATGAGCTTACTTGATCTCGACTTCGGCACCGGCCTTCTTGAGCTGCTCGGCGATCTTGTCGGCCTCTTCCTTGGAGGCGCCTTCCTTGACGGTCTTGGGAGCGCCCTCGACCATGTCCTTGGCGTCCTTGAGGCCAAGACCCGTGATCGCGCGCACTTCCTTGATGACCGCGATCTTGTTCGCACCGGCGGCCTTGAGCACCACGTCGAATTCGGTCTTCTCTTCGGCCGGGGCGGCGCCCGCGGCAGGACCGGCAACTGCGACGGCGGCAGCGGCGGAAACGCCCCACGCCTCTTCGAGCGCCTTCACGAGTTCGTTGATTTCGAGAACCGTCTTGCCCGACAGCTCCTTGATGAGTTCTTCGTTCGTCATTGTTCTGTTCCTTGTTTTACTTGCCAACCCTTGGCGTGTTTCATCCAAGGGAAATCATTTCGGCGGACGCAGAGCGCGCCCGCCCTGTCATTACGCCGCAGGGGCGTCGCCGCCTTCCTTCTTCGCCTTCTCGGAGAGCACGCGAGCGAGACGCGTGGCGGGCTCCTTGAGGAGCATGAGCAGCGTGGCGCGAAGTTCGTTCTTGCCGGGCACCTTGGAGAGAGCCTCCACCATGGCGGCGTCCACGATCTTGTTGTCGTAGTCCGCGCCCTTGACGGAAGCCCTGCCTTCGGAACCTTCCACGAACTTCATCACGGCCTTGGCGACCGCGGTGGGCTCGCCCTTTCCGGTGATGATGGCCGTGGGGCCGTTGAACATCGCCTTGACCTCGTCGGACCATCCCTTCTCGACCGCGACCTTCGCGAGGAAGGTGTTCTTCACAACCAGCAGACGCGAATCGCAGCCGCGAAGCTCGGCGCGCAGGGCGCCCATCTTCACGACGTCGACGCCGCCGTAGTTGATGATGAAGCAGTAGTCGGACTCCTTGACGCGAGTCGTGACTTCGTTGAGGATTGCAACCTTTTCGATTCTCATGGTTCAAATCTCCTTATTCGGCGGCCGTAAGCACGCAGGGAACGCCGATGCCCATGGTGGACGAAAGGGTGAGCGACTTGATGAAGGTGCCCTTCGCGGAGGCGGGGCGGGCGGCCTGAACGGCCTCGACCACGGCCTTGACGTTCGAGAGCAACTTCTCGACTTCGAAGGAAAGCTTGCCGGCGATCACGCAGCAGTTTCCGGTCTTGTCCATGCGGAAGTCGACCTTGCCGGCCTTGGCGTCCTTGACGGCCGTGGCGGGATCGTCCGTCACCGTGCCGGTCTTTGGGTTCGGCATGAGGCCGCGGGGACCGAGCACGCGAGCGCACTTGCGCACGCTCTTCATCGCTTCGGTCGTGGCAACCGCCACGTCAAAATCTGTCCAGCCTTCCTTCATGATCTTCTCGACGAGATCGTCGAGACCGACAACGTCGGCGCCTGCGGCCTTCGCCTCTTCGGCGTGGTCGCCGCCGGCGAACACAACCACCTTCACGTTCTTGCCGGAGCCGGCGGGAAGCTTAACGGTGCCGCGCACGGGGGTATCGGTCTTCGTGGCGTCCGCGCCAAGGCGCATGCACACGTCGAGCGTCTCGTCGAACTTCTTCGAACCGGGGTGCGCCTTGATGAACTTGATCGCCTCTTCAAGGGAAACGGCCTTCTTGGGGGCCGCCTTGAGCGTGTTCATGTATCTCTTGCTATGCTTTGCCATGAGTGCGCTCCTTTCAGTCCACGACTTCGATGCCCATGTTGCGGGCAGTGCCGGCGATCATGCGCATCGCCGCTTCCACGTCGGTCGTGTTGAGGTCGGCCTTCTTCATCTCCACGATCTTCTGGAGCTGGGCCTTGGTCACCTTGCCGACCTTGTTCTTGTTGGGAACGCCGGAGCCCTTGGCGAGGCCGGCTTCCTTCTTGAGAAGCACGCTCGCGGGCGGCGACTTGAACTGCAGCGAGAAGCTGCGGTCCTGGTAGACCGTGATGATCA
>JAFXIL010000010.1 GCA_017563185.1 Kiritimatiellia bacterium
CCCGTGGGCGACGGCGTGTACGTGCACGGCGGCGGACTACGCCAACCGCTCGCGCAGGGGCGGCGTTGACGAGGGCGGAAATGTCCACATAATCGACGCGGACATGGAACCGCGTGAAGTGGCTGAGGTCAACCCGGACATCAGGTACAGCCGGGCGCGTGGGCGGTCGCAGAATGGGAATGCCATGCCGTCGGCAGATGAGCAGAGAAGGATGGAGAAGTTCGCGGCGGCGGCCGGGGGGTTGACGGCGGGAAGGAAAGATGGTACACTAGCCGCCGTGGACCAAAAACGGCTGACGGCGGTGATGCGCGGGCTGGGGTCTGGCGAGCTGAAGCATCCGCGCTTCACCAAGGAAGAAGCCGCCGCCTCGGAAGGAACTGAACATGAAAGACTCTGGAATTTCATCTTATCGCTGGAATCCTCCGAAGTACACCCCGGAGGAGGCCAAGAAGGCCCGTCGCGTATCGTCGGAGATGCTTCGCAGAGCGGCGGCTGGCTGGGACAGTTCCGGCGAATGGCTACGCGCTATGAGAGTGACCCAGGAGAACTGATCGACAGCTCCTTCAAGTTCCTTGACAAGGGCGCGGAAAGTCAAGTCTATGTCGGAGAACATTCGGACAAGGTACTGAAGGTCCGTAAGCTTTCGCCCTACAGCCTGGATGGCGTCAAGTCGGAACTGGCCAAGATCGTCTATCACAACTACTTGTTCCCGAAGGACGCGTATACGCTCCGCGATATCGCCGTCTGGGACGACAACGGGTACGACCAGTTCTACCTGATCCTCGAGCAGCCGCTCGTGACGCCGAAGACGGATGCGGCAGGGAACATCATCGCGCCGAGCGAGGGGCAGATATTCGAGGCGCTGAACAAGACGAAACAACGTTTCAGGATCTACGACGAGGCGTGGGATCGGCAGGGCGCGGACGAGTTCGACACGACGGACAGCGACGATTCCAGCGCGGACTTCGTGCCGTCGGCGCGAAAGATCGCCTACAACGGCCAGTTCATGGTCTATGACTTCAAGCCTGGCCGCAACACCTTCATCGACGCGGAGACGGGCGAGGTGCGGTTCATCGACCCGCGCGTGGACATCAACGATCCCGGCGCGGGATTCTCGGTTTCGCGGTTCGGGAAAAGGAAGGCCGTAAACGGCACCGCGTCTTTTGAAGGCGCGCCCTCCGCGGGCATGGAGGGCAACCCGGACGTCCGCCTTTCTCGCGGCGGGTACAAGCCGGGCGACTGGCGCAAGACGTTCACTTTCGGGCGGGCCGCGCGCGGCGATGCCGAGCGCACGCCCGAGCAGCAGGCCTACTTCCTGCAGGAGGCGCAGGGCCTGCTGGATTGGTTCTACGGGCGCGAGGGCAGTGCCGGGCCGCAGCCGGGCAGCCGTCCTGAAGGCGCGCCTCTCCAAGGCGCGCGCGGGCCACGCCAGCGAGCGCAGGGCGATGGATGGGGCGGGCATTCGCGAGGTCCGGGCTCAGTGAAATGGTGGCTTGCAACTGCAGGGGAAATGTGGTAAACTAAAGGCCGTTGAAAAGAAAAGCAGAAAGAGAACCGAGGGTTTTGAATGGCTAGGCAGTGAGCAAAAATGGCAGCGAATTGTCAACGCCTGTAGAAATCCTCAGGAAAATACGGACCCGTAGCTCAGTTGGTCAGAGCGGGGGACTCATAATCCCTTGGTCCTGGGTTCAAGTCCCGGCGGGTCCACCACTTAACCGAGGAGAGGAAGAAGATAGCCATGCGAGATAGGAATCGTGCAAGCTGGTCGGGTCAGCTGGCCTTTGTGCTGGCCGCCGCCGCGAGCGCGATCGGACTCGGCAATCTGTGGCGCTTCCCCTACCTTGCCGCTCAATATGGCGGCGGCACGTTCATCCTCGTATATCTGCTTCTCGCTGTCACTCTCGGCTTCACGCTGATGGTCACGGAGATAGCGATAGGCCGCCGCACGAAGCAGGGTCCGCTTACCGCCTATTCGCGCCTTAGCCGCAGGTGGGGCTTCATCGGCGTATTGGGCACGCTCGTGCCGCTTCTCATCACTCCCTACTACTGCGTCATCGGCGGATGGGTGCTCAAGTACCTTGCGACGTACGCCGGCATGGCGTTCGGCGGGGCCTCTCCGATGGGCGAGGCCGCGGCGCGGTCGCACGAGTTCTTCCAGGCGTTCACGAGCGCGCCGTTCGCGCCGTTCGGCTATGGAATGCTGTTCACCCTCGCGTGCGCGGGCGTGATCGTGCTGGGCGTGAAGAACGGCATCGAGAAGTCGAACCTCGTGATGATGCCGATTCTCTTCTTGATGGCGCTCGCGCTTTCGCTGTACGTCGTGTTCCTGCCGGGAACGGGCGACGGGCTCGTGTACTACTTCGTGCCGAACATGGACTGCCTGCGCGACGCGCGCGGGCACTTCTCCGCCGCGCTTCTCGGCAAGACCGTGCTGGGCGCCATGGGGCAGATGTTCTATTCGCTTTCGCTCGCAATGGGCATCATGATCACGTACGGCAGCTACATGCGGCGCGAGGACTCGATCGAGCGCTCGGTGCGGAGAATCGAGATATTCGACACTCTGGTCGCCGTGGTGGCGGGCCTGATGATCGTCCCGGTCGTGTACATGTTCGCGGTGAAGACAGGCGTTACGCCCGAGCTCGTGGCGCAGCACGGAGGCAACGTTGCCGCCGCCACGAAGGCCGCCGTGAAGAGCGCGATGAACGCGGGGCCGGGACTCATGTTCGAGACTCTTCCGATGGTGTTCGCGAGCCTCGGAAAGGCGGGGAACTGGGTGGGCCTCATGTTCTTCCTGCTCGTCACGTTCGCGGCGGCTACATCGGCGATATCGCTCTTCGAGGCGTGCGTGGCGTCCGTGTGCGACCTTCTTCACATCGACAGAAGGGCCGCCACGTTCTTCACGGGAGCGCTCATAATGTTCATCGCCACGTTCAGCGCCCTTGGGTCGGGGCCCTGGAGCGACGTGAGGCTAATGGGGATGCAGTTCCTCGACTTCTTCGACTTCATCACGAACTCGGTGCTGATGCCGATAGTCGCGGCGGCCACATGCGTGTGCGTGGGCTGGGCGCTTGGCCCGAAGACCGTGATCGCCGAAGTGCAGGCCTCCGGCTCTCCGTTCCGCGCGAGGGCCCTCTACTTCGTAATGGTGAAGTGGTTCGCCCCCGCGCTCGTGATAGCGATTCTTGTATCCGAAATCTGCCGCAACCTCGGCGTTGGCGGCTGGAGCATCTGACATGAAGAAGCAGAAGAAAGAACCGAACGAGGCGCGCATCGCGCAGCTTGTGCGCAGCCTGCTGGTTGAGCTCGGCGAGGATCCCGACCGCGACGGGCTTCTCAAGACCCCGATGCGCGTGGCGAAGTCTCTCGCGTTCCTCACGCGCGGCTACCGCCAGACGCCGCGCGGCGTGCTGAACGGGGCCGTGTTCGACGCAGGCGCGAACCACATGATCGTGCTGCGCCACATCGAGGTGTACTCCATGTGCGAGCACCACATGCTGCCTTTCTTCGGCAGCTGCGCCGTCGGCTACATCGCCAAGAACAAGGTGCTGGGCGTTTCGAAGATCGCGCGCATAGTCGACTGTTTCGCGCGCCGCCTCCAGATCCAGGAGCGCCTCACCGAGCAGGTGGCCGAGGCCATTCAGGAGGCGGCAGGCGCCGAAGGGGTGGGCGTTGTGTTCAAGTGCCGCCACCTCTGCATGATGATGCGCGGCGTGGAGAAGCAGAACTCCGAAATGGTCACAAGCGCCATGCTCGGCAGCTTCCGAACCGACGAGAAGGTGCGTCAGGAGTTCCTCTCGCTCATCCGCCAATAGCGACTTCAAATCCAAAAAGCAAAGGAAAGGAACGCCATGAATACATCAAGAAGGAATCTCGTCGCGACCGCCGCCGCTGCCGCGGCCTTCGCCGCATTGGCCGCTCTGCCATGCGCGGCCGACCTGGAACTTTCGCTTCAGGCCTACACGTTCCGCGACCGCTCGTTCGTCGAGACGGTGGAGACGGCGGCGCGTCTCGGCTACAAGAATCTCGAAGCCTACCCCGGGCAGCGCCTCGGCGGCGGAATGCAGGGCACCACCGACTACAATTCGATAAAGCCCGAAACGCTCGCCCAGCTCAAGGCGTATCTCGCGAAGGCGCCTGTGAAGGTGGTCTCCTACGGCGTGACGGGCGCGAACGGCGAGGCCCAGTGGAGGAGGCTCACTGCGTTCTGCAAGGAGCTCGGAATCGGCCTCGTGCAGGTGGAAGTGGGCATCAACCCCGCAAACCTCAGCATCGGCGCGAAGATCGCCGGGGAGGCGGGGGTGAAAATCGGCCTCCACAACCACAAGCAGCCGGCCGGCCGGCCGGAGGCTGTGCTCAAGGCCCTTGCGGGGGCTGCGCCGAATGTCGGCGCGAGCAGCGACATCGGCCACTGGCAGAATTCCGGGGTCAATCCCGTAGATGGCGTGAAGATTCTCAAGGGCAGATTCTTCTCTATCCACGCGATCGACTCTTCCGGGCCGAAAGCCGGCAGCAAGGACGTCGCGTTCGGCGCGGGAGTGATAGATCTCGTGGCGATCATGGACGAGCTTAAGAAGAACGAGAAGGGCACGGTGTACATCACGGTCGAGGACGAATGGCAGCATCCCGGCCTCGAGGCGGATGTGGCGGCCTGCGCCCGCTGGTTCAATGCGTGGAAGCGAGGCGATCTCGCCAAGACTGGACGGAAGGCGCCCGGCAAGTGACTTCGCGGGCCGCGACCGCGTAAAAGACCCGTGCGATGAATGCCAGGAAAAACATTTCCGCCCTCGTCGCCATTGCGGCTGCGATGTCGTTCGCAGGCGCAGCGCGCGCCGTGGATGCGCAAGGGACCGCGCCAGAGTCCGACGAGGTTCTGACGGACGGCTGGAAGTTCTCCAAGGATCCAACGCACACGCTCGCGGCCGAGGGCGCGGGCTTTGACGACTCCGCCTGGGAGAGCGTGCGCGTGCCGCA
>JAFXIL010000069.1 GCA_017563185.1 Kiritimatiellia bacterium
GAGCCATCCACGGACGCCTCCAGCGACTCAATCGCGCCGACTGGCGAGAGGCGCATCTTCCACGAAAGCTCGGTCTCGGAACCGTCGGCGGCCATTGGGATGTAAACGGACGATTCCGAATCGGGGCTTTTCCGCACGAACCATCTGCCGCAGCGCCAGCCCACCGCGAGCCGCCTCTCGCCCGGCGACAGCTCGCCGTCGCCGTCGAGGTCCGTGCCGAACACCGCTTCCACGCAGTTGGACGGCGTGGCGGCGAAAGCGAGCGAGAGCGACACGCGCCTCGTCGCCATGTCAACGGACGGCATCGGCATGTTCGTCACCACCTCCGTGTCGGCGAACGCGGGCGCGGGCAACTGTGGCATCGTCGCCTTACGTGCAAACGCAACGGAGGACACTAACGTCACCAGGATTGTCAACAGTTTATTGGCCATGTGCCCGCCATTGTAGGTATAGTGGAAAACATCAGAAGTCCAGATTCATCGCGCTGAGCGCGTTCTCCTCGATGAACTTGCGGCGGGGCTCCACCTCGTCGCCCATGAGAAGCGAGAATATCTGGTCGGCCTTGACGGCGTCGGAGAGCTGCACGCGCTTCATGTGGCGCTTCTTCGGGTCCATGGTGGTGTCGAAGAGCTCCTTCGCGTCCATTTCGCCAAGGCCTTTGAAGCGCATGATGTTCATGCCCTTGCGTCCGCGAGCGCGCACGGCCTCGAGGAGGTCGGGAAGGCTCGCCACGTCCTGCGCCGTGCCGTCCTCCTCAAGCGTTGCCACCTTCCCGCCCTCCCCGAGGTAGTCTGCAACCGAGAATCCCATGCCCGCGAGCGACTCCATCTGCTTGCGCAGAAGCGAGGCGCGGTAGATCTCGAGCCAGCGGAACTCCATCTGGTCGGTGGGATGGTACGTCTCGACCTGCGAGGCGGCGACGTCGATCGTGGTCTGCATCTCCTGCTGCAGTTCGGCGACACGCGCCCTGAACGCCGCCTCGTCGGCCGCGTACTCGATCTGCGCCGCGTCGCCCGCGCCGCGTATCATAACGTAGCGCGGCACCACGCCTGCGGCGTCGCGGTGCTCAAGAAGAGGCTTGACCGCGAGGCCACGGCGCTCGACCGTCTTAGTGGTCGACTCTATCTCGGCGAGAAGCTCGAGGAGGCCGCGCGCCGCCGCGGCGTCAAGCGCCTCGCCGTTCGCGCGCTTCACCGTCATGTCGTCCAGGCCGAGGAACAGGAGCTTCTGCGTCATCTCGCCGTCGGTGAGCACGTACTCCGTCTTCTTCTTGCGCTCCACCTTGTAGAGCGGCGGCTGGGCGAGGTACACGTAGCCCTTCTCGATGAGCTCTGGCATCTTGCGGTAGAAGAACGTGAGCAGAAGCGTGCGGATGTGGGCGCCGTCGACATCGGCATCTGTCATGATCACGATCTTGTGGTAGCGGGCCTTCGAGATGTCCCACTCCTCGGCGAAGCCGCATCCGATGGCGGTGATGAGGGTGCGGATCTCGTTGTTGGCGAGCATGCGGTCCATGCGCGCCTTCTCCACGTTCAGCACCTTGCCACGCAGGGGGAGGATGGCCTGTATGCTGCGGTCGCGCCCGCTCTGCGCGGAGCCGCCGGCGGAGTCGCCCTCCACGAGGAATAGCTCCGTCTTCGAGGCGTCGCGCGACGAGCAGTCGCGCAGCTTGCCGGGGAGGGAGAGACCGTCCATCACTCCCTTGCGCACCGTCTCGCGCGCCTTGCGCGCGGCCTCGCGGGCGCGGAACGCCATCATGATCTTGTTCACCACCGTCTCGGCGACGGCGGGATTCTCCTCGAAGAACGTCATGAGCTTCTCGCTCACGATGGAATCGACAATGCCCTGCACCTCGCCGTTGCCCAGCTTCGTCTTCGTCTGGCCCTCGAACTGCGGCTGCGGCACCTTCACCGACACGATCACGGTGAGGCCCTCGCGCATGTCGTCGCCGGTGACGTTGTCCTTCTCCTTGATGCCGTTCTTCATCGCGCGGCCGTACTTGTTCACGGTGCGCGTGAGGGCCGCGCGGAAGCCGGAAAGGTGCGTGCCGCCCTCTATGGTGTGGATGTTGTTGCAGTACGTCTGCTCGATGGTGGAGTAAGTGTCGGTGTACTGCATCGAGATCTCGGCCTGCACCATGCCCGTCACGCCCTGGGCCTCGCCATCGAAGTGGATGACGGGCGTTAGCGCCTTCTTGTTGGCGTTGAGGTAGGCGGTGAACTCGTCGATGCCGCCCTCGTAGTGGAACGTCTCCTCGTGGTGGCCCTCGCCCTCGTTGTCCTTGAAGTGGATCTTCACGCCCTTGTTGAGGAACGCAAGCTCGCGCAGGCGGTTGCAGAGTATCTCCCACTTGAACGCGTGGCAGCTGAAGATCGAGTGGTCTGGGAAGAACGTCACCTTGGTGCCGGTCTCGTCGCCGCATTCGCCAACCACTTCGAGCGGCTTAGTGACGTGGCCGCGCGAGAACTCGATGTGATGTATCTTGCCGCCGCGCTTCACCTCCACCTTCATCCAGTCGGAGAGCGCGTTCACGCACGAGACGCCCACGCCGTGGAGTCCGCCCGAGACCTTGTAGTTTGAGCCGTCGAACTTGCCGCCCGCGTGGAGGATCGTGAGCACCACCTCGATCGCAGGGCGGTGCTGCGTGGGATGCATGTCCACGGGAATGCCGCGCCCGTTGTCCGTCACCGAAAGCGATCCATCGGGATTGATCTGCACGTCGACGAGCGTGCAGTAGCCCGCGAGCGCCTCGTCGATCGAGTTGTCCACCACCTCGTACACCAGATGGTGGTATCCGCGCTCGCCCGTGTCGCCGATGTACATGGCTGGACGCTTCCGCACAGCCTCCATGCCCTCCAGCACCTGGATGTTGGAGGCGTCGTAGTTGCCCGCCTGCGGGTTTTCGCTGTCGTTCGTTGTCGGCACTTCTTCTGACATTTTCTTCCTCTTTGGATGGTGGAAATATTATACCAAATTTCGCGCGCGCGCGCGAGAGAAAACACCGAAACGGGTGGGCCCGCTGATTTTATGCAAAAATTCACTGGATCGCCCTCAACAACGCGGCCTTCGCTCGCCGTGCGCGTCACGAGCCGCGCCTCAGCCGATTGGAAATAGCTGTTGGCTACGGGCTGTTGGCTATTGTCCCCTGATCGGCATGTCGCCTGAATGTCAGCTTGACCGATGCACCATCAAAGGCATGTTGAGATATCCGCACTATCGAATCGGGCAAGGAGACTTCCTTGAGCGAACTGCAGCCGGCGAACACGCCGTCCGGAAGTTCTTCAACGCCATCGGGAACAACCACCCGCTCCAGATTGGAGCATCCCGAGAACGCATCCCTTCCAATTATCTGAATGGTACGAGGCAGAATCACCCGCCACACGCCGCACCCTTCGAACGCACTGTTCCATATCTCGACAACTGGCAGACCGTCAACGTACTCCGGCACAACAGCATCGCAATAACCATCCTTTCCCGGCTCGCCGCTCTCACGCCTTAAGCCGTCCACATATCGCATCATGACAAGCCCCGCTCCGCGGCGGAGATATCTAAATCCGTCCATCTCCAGAAAACCACTCTCAACGATCTCCACGCCATCCACCCATCTTGGAACAACCGAGAGACGTTGCGCATCATATTTCAAGAGCTGCCTTGACAACTTCACGTCTCTCGGCTCGACCACAAACATGTCGATGCCAAAATCCAGTGTATCCATGCGGCAGAAATACATAAACTGGCACCACGATGGACATTTCAGACAGAGCCGCCTAAAAGGAGGAGTGCCTGGCTGGATGTTGCTGTTGTGCATAGTGCGACAGGAAAGACTTCTAAGAAAACCGCATGAATCATCAAGGTCGGGCAATATCACAAGGCCATCGGCCTTCTTTCCCTCTGGGAAGAGCGACACTTGAATGTCTCGTACCGGAACTCCTCCCAACTTCTCAGGCACGACAACAGTCCTTGCGTCGCCAAGATACATAAGCACTTGCGCGCTGCATTCATTCTCCTTCTCCCTTCTGTACATGAACCTGCGGCAGAGAAAGTCGCCGTCCACGAAAATCCCGTTCTCCGAGATCCCGTCATACGCATCGAAAGTGTGCAGCATGTTGCGCGAGATTTCCACTCTCCTTCTCCATGGCCCCCTCTGCCCTAGATCTCGGCTAAACCTCCCTCTCGCTTCCATATACCATTGCACCTCCACACGGGTCAAGTTCGTAGAACACCCGGCAAAGGCGTCGTCGGCCAGGTCAATCCATGGACGCGAACGCATCCGCAACTCCCAAGGGAAGACGACACACTCAAGTTTCGGGCAATCTGCAAAAGCCCTCTTCCCAATCGAAGCCAGATTCTTTCCCAAAACCACGGTGGACAGTTCCTTTGCCCCCTCGAAAACTCCATCCGGCACGTTAGTAGCATATTCTGAGATTTCCAGCACGCGTATCCCATCAAGCGAATTCAGTGAGTTAAGATGTGACGGAACAGCCACGCCACCACCTTCCATGCCAAAAAACAACGCCGTCTCGGAAGACATCTTGCCCAGCATGCCCCTTCCACGCTGGCCAGCGGAATTCAACTCCCCCCCGGCGGCGCTAAATGCGCCCCATGCGGCAAGAGCGGCAAGAGCGTATTGTTTCATAGCATTCCTTTCTCTTGCGAACTTCTACTTCTTCAAGGAGTTGCGGAACCTCAGCAGCGCCTCCAGGAAGTAGTAGTCGCCATAGTTGAGCGGCGTGTCTATCTCGGAGTTCATGGGCTTCGCGCCCACGCCGTGCTTGAGAAGCCAGTGGCCGTTCTCGGCGCCGGCGGAGAAATATTCCGGGGAGGCGAGCGTGGTGAGCTGCTTCACTGCGAAGTCGCGGTAGCGGGCGCGCTTCTCGGCGGGAACTAGATCGGCGAGCTCGAGGAGCGCCGAGGCCATGATTGCGCCGGCGGAGCTGTCGCGCTCCTCGCCGGGCGCGCCGTAGTCCCAGAACGGAATGCCGTCCGCCGGCATGTTGGCGTGGTTCATGGCGAAGTCGGCGAGCGTCTGCGCGAAGCCGAGGTAGTCGGCGTCGCGAGTCTCGCGGTGCATCATCGTGAAGCCGTATATGGCCCAGCTTTGGCCGCGGCTCCAGGCGGTGAAGCAGCTGGCGCCCTGCCCGCGGCGGATCTCCTGCACGCGGCCGTCGACCTGCGAGTAGTTGAGCACATGGTACGTGCCGCCGTCCGCGCGGAAGTGATTGCGCATTGTGACGTTGGCGTGCGAGACGGCGATTTCGTGGAAGCGCTTCTCGCCGCCCTTCGCGCGCGCCGCCCACTCGAGCAGCTCGAGGTTCATCATGTTGTCGGGGATGACGAGGAAGTTCTTCGTCTCGTCCACCTTGCCCCAGCTGCGGATTAGGCCGAGGGCGGGATTGTAGCGCTTCGAGAGGGAGGCTGCCGTCTCAAGCAGCACGGCGTCGTACTTGTCCGTCTTGAGGAGGCGACGCGCGTTGCCGAACGAGCAGTACATCATGAAGCCGAGGTCATGGGTGGTGATGAGCTTGGAGTTGGGGGCGAGGAGTTCGGTCCAGGCCGTGGCGCGCTCCTTGAAGAACTCGTCCCCCGTGGCCTCGAAGAGAAGCCAGAGCGAACCGGCGTAGTGCCCGCACGTCCAGCCCGATATGCCGCGCATGTCGAGCCTTCCACCCCTCATGCCGTGCGGATACTGCGCGGCGCCGTTCTTGCCGCCGTGCATCAGCGGCGTCGCGGCGGCGTCGAGCGCCTTGTAGTGCGCGGCGGCCTTGGCGAATATGCCTGGCAGCGCGTCACGCAGCGCGGCCTCGGCCGAGGGCGCGGCGGACTCCTCCGCGTATGCGCACGCGACGCACGCAAGCGCTGCCGCCGCGGTGAGAAATCTGGCGTTGAGACATGCAATGATTCTATTCGTGTACATGGTGGCTCCTTTTTACTGTAATCTACTGACAGTAGTTTAGCATTTCGCGCGAACTAGCACAAGAGCGCCGCGCAGTGCACCTCGATGCCCACGCCGGCACCAACGTCGTCCATGCGCTCGTTCGTCTTCCCCTTCACCGACACGGCGCCGATGTCAACGCCGAGAAGCGACGCAAGGCGCGTACGGATGGCGTCCACATATGGTCGCAGCCGCGGCCTTTCGCAGATTACGGTTGCATCGACGTTGCCCACCCGCCAGCCTGCGGCGCGCACTTCGGCCACCACGCTCTCGAGCAGCTTCGCCGAGTCTGCCCCCTTCCAGCGTGGGTCCGTGTCGGGGAAATGCGAGCCGATGTCGCCGAGAGCGGCGGCGCCCAGCAGCGCGTCGATCACGGCGTGGATGAGCACGTCGGCGTCCGAATGGCCCCTGAGCCCGGGCGAATCCGGAATCTCCACGCCGCCCAGCATGAGCGGGCGTGTTTCGTCGAACCGGTGAGAATCGTATCCGAATCCTATGCGCATAAGTTGTCTGGAGGTTTAGGTGGTTTGGCGGTTGGACAATAATTATATCATATTTTTACACAAGCGAGACATTACTCGCCCACTCGAACATAATACGATGCCGTTTGCCGTTCGTCAGTTCAACTTTCTTTTCCCGTTGTCGTCTGGCCTATCCACTCGCGAGAAATCCCGCTATGCCGAACTTCGCCTTTCGCCCCGCTTCCCGAGCAATTATATTCCGCTCTGTGTTCTTTCGCGCTTCTCCACCCTTCTCCTTCCAGGGCGGCGGCAGAACGGCGCTAGCCGGAACCGGATCCGACACCCCCACCGCCTGCGGAACGGGTCCGCCGTGCCTTCGCCTAGCGCACGAAGACGACGGTGCCGGCGGGCTTGGCCTCAAGGACGATGTCGCCGTCAGCCACCGAAACGCCCTTCACCCAGTTCGGCGCACCTTCGGCAAGCGAAACCGCCGCGCCCGCGAACTTGCCGCCGGCGGTGAGCGCGTGCTTGCCGCTCGTCGGGCGTATGCCGTCGGCCGCGATCTTTATGTTCACGGCGCCGTTGACCGTCACGGTCTTGCCCTCCATGTCCAGCACCGGCATCGTCTCCTTGTCCGTGAAGTTGAACGCAAGCGTCGCGCCGTCCGCAAGCGTCAGGTCCTTGCCGAGAGCAAGCGAACCGGACTGCGCCACCTCCAGCGTCGCGCCGCCGTTTACCGTAGCAGAGCCTCCGCGAGTGAATCCGCAGAGCGCGTTGAAGGCCACGGTCGCCGTGTCCTGCACGGTCAGGGCGCCGGCAAAGTCGGAATAGTGCTCGAACGCCAGTCGGCCGCATCCCTTCACGGTCATTGATCCGTCGTTGCCGATTCTGCCAAGGGAGCGGATGGTGTGGGCGACGGCGCGGTCATCGTAGTCCGAGGTATCTACGGTGACGGATCCTCCAAGTTCAAGGCACAGATCCTTGCCCGAGACCGTATTCACGCCGAATGACCAGTCGGCAGACGAGGCGAGCACCACGGACTTGCCGGAGTCGATCTGGAAGTACGGATAGCAGCTGCTGTTCTTGCCGAGGTTGTCCCTGAAGGAGAGGCCGCCCGAACCGAGCACGATCGTATTCGCAACGGAGTCGTCACTGTTGTTGAGCCTGAACGGGTGGTTGCTCTTCGTCGAGCCGCTGTGGACAAGCCCGTTCGCCCGCGTCACGGCGCTGTCGCTCCCCTTTGCGAAGAAACCGGCAATGCTGTAGGAAGTGCTGGAGGCGCTTGTCATCGTATCGCGTATCTCGCCCGCGACGACAACCGTGCCGTTGTTCTGGCAGATGACGCGGTTCTTGCCGGTCGTCCCCTGGGATGCCGTCACCGTTGCGGCGCGAAGCGTCGCACCCGGCTCGACGACGACATTGTAGCCGTCCTTGAGCGTTCCAGAGACGTTGACCGCCGAATCCGGCTTGATGGTCGTCCCGGATGGAGGCGTGGACCAGTCGCCCGTCAGGTTCCACACGCCCGCAAGACGCATGTTATCGACGGACGGCATGGCCGCGAGCGCGATTCCGCCGCTGAACACGAGGTAGTTCGAGTCGGCAAGCGGCAGGGCGGTCAGCGAGCCCGCATCGACCGGGCAGGCGAACACGTGGTGCTGCGCGGACTCGTTCGCAATGGACAACAGGCCGGCAAGCTCCCTCTCGCCTGAAATCGTGACGAGACCGCTGCCCGCCGGGAACGTGATGGACGCAGGCGCGAACGTGTCGCCGACCGTGAGGTTCGCCGGCGCCGCATTGCCGATGACGCAGCTGTCGCCGTTCCGCGGCACCATGTCATTCGCCCAGTTGGACGCTTCGCTCAGGCTTCCGCTAACGCCGCCGATCCAGACAAATCCGGGGTTGCCGACAATGCAGAGGATGGACTTCGCATCAACGGAAAGGCGAAGCGTCGCGTTCTCGGGCGCGGCCAAGCCAGTCAGCACGTTCACGGGGAAGGTCCCCTCGCCTGTAATGGCGAGAAGCGTATAGACGCCGTCCGCAGGCGGCGTTGCGGGAAGCGTCACCGCCAATCCGCCGGCAATCGCGCCGGGCGCGGGAATGTGCACCGTCGTGCCAATCTCGATGGCGGTCGTGCCCGTGTAGGTGTTCCCTGCGGAGAGCGTGGCCATGCCGCCGCCCGTGAACGCCATGCCGCCGCCTGTCGATTCCGCGTTTTCGAGAATCGGCTTCAGAAACGCGATGGTCTTGCCGTTCGTGTCGATCGTGCCGCCGTTCGCGCCGACGGCAATGGAGAAGTTGTCCTTGGCGGGGATGAACTCTGCGTTGCTGGCGTAGGCGCGGAGCGCCCCGCCGTCGATGTTCAGCGTTCCGGAACCGCCGGCCGAGGATTTGTTCACCACGACTCCGCCGCAAGAGAGAACGCCGCCCGCCGTGATGTTCACCACGCCGTTCGGGCCTTCTGCGCCGTAGAGGGCGAAGTTGATCGGCTCCATGAGCGCGACTTCGCCGCCGGCGATGTCGAGCGTCGCGTCGGCGGTGCCGCCCACGATGATGCCGTAGTTGTTCACCTTCGTGGTCTCGTATTTCGCCCCCGCGCGCACGGTCATTTTTGCGTGTCCGCGCTGGCCCAGATGGAAGTAGTTGGAGGCGTGGGAGACGGTGCCGCCGGCAATGTCGAGATGCCCCATGGAAGTCGTGTCCTTGCTGATGTCGGACGCGCCTGTCAGCGTCAGCGTCCCGCCCTCATGGATGAACGTCGTGACGGCGGACGCGGCGCCGCCGACATGGAGATTGCCTATCTCCCAGTCTCCTCCCTCCTTGACGACGGTCGATGTGATGTTCGCCAAGGTCCCGACCGTCCACGAGGCGGGTCTGTTCGCAAGCGTCGCCGCAGCACCGACGCGGAGCGTGACGGGCTTCGCCGGATCCGTGCCGAACGTGAACTTCGTCCAGTCGAACGAGACGCCGTCGGATATGGCGAGCGTTCCCTCCGAAAGCGTCGTCTGCTCAGTTCTGTTCGTGCCGAGGACGAGCGTTCCAGCGCCTGTCTTGGCGAACACGCCGGAGAGAGGTGCGTTCACCGTCGCGGAGACGCCGGGCTTTACGATGACTTCAGGCGTGGTGATCGCCGCCTCCACGCCTTCTGCCGCATTGACCGTCGCGTTGGCGCGGAAGTCGAGCGCGACCGCCGCCACGTCCGCGTCGAGCGAAGCCACGTCGCCCGTCGACGCGAACACCGCATTGTTGTTGCTCTCCCATGCGGACGCGGCGCCATCTACGAGCCAGTTCGAGCCGGCCGTCCATCCGCCGCCGTTCGCGCCGCCGCCCCACACGTAGTCCTTCGCGAGAATGGCGTATGTGAGATAGCCGTCCACCCAGCCCTTCTCTACTTCAAGCGACGCTCCCGCCGAGGTTGCGGCGACGATCTCGCAGTTCGCGGCGTCGGCCTGCGGCATCTCGAAGAGGCGGAACGCACGGCCGGATTCCGGAATGGAATGGAAGGTCAGCCGGAACGCCGTCTTCTTTTCCTCCGTCGCGAAGATGTTCGTCGAAGCGGCGACGAGCTTGTCGCAGCCGGTCGCGTCGGCGTCGAGCATGAGCGTTGATCCGGCGGCGAGCGTCAGGGAGTCAAGCGCATAGTCGGCGACCGTCGCGTCCGCGTCGAACCAGCGCAGCGTCGTGTCCTCGCCCACGGATATCGCGGCGACGTCGCCGAGCGCGGTGAACTTCGCCGATCCGCCGCCCGTCACTGCGAGTGCGGCGTGCGGGGCGTCCGCAGCCTTGTTGAACGCGGCGTTGAGGACGACATCGTACCCGGCGGTGTCGAGCGTCGCTCCGCCGGACTTCACGGACACGTTGAGGTTCGCCTTCGCGATCAGCCCATTCGAGTCCACGCCGCTCGCCTTTAGCGTGCCGCCGTTGATGACGAGGGAACACGCTGCGCTGTCTGCGGTTCTGATGTACTTGGCCGAGACCGTCCCGCCGTTGAGATGGAACGTGCCCGTGGAATTGGCGCCGATTCCGATCCCGAACTCGTTGCGCACAAGGAGCGTTCCGCCGTTCATCGTGAACGTGCCGGTCGAGCCGCTGCCTGTTCCCAACCGCAAGTAATAGCAGTCCCAGTCGCCGCCGTCCTTCACGACGACGCCCGTCGCGTTCGCACCGGTGCCCAGATTGAACACCTGTCCGGATCCCGTCTGATGCACGGCGGATGAAACGCCCGTGAACGTGCAGCTGCTTCCTGCCCGGTTGCCGACGTTGAGATCAGCGGGGACCGTCAGCTCGGCGTTGTAGAGCGAAACCGACGAAACGCCGCTAACGTAGAAGTGCCTTGTGGACAGCGTCGTCTTGACGGTTGCCGATTCGTCGCCGATCTTCAGCCAGAAATTGTGGGTGGTGCTGCCGCTGCCTTCGCCCACGTGGAAGTTTTTGTTGTTTGTGCCGTTGAACACGTAAGTGCCGGACTTGAACCACAGCCAGCCGTCCTCGTGGTATCCGAGCCATGTGTCGTCCTTGATGGTCAGCACGTTGGCGGGATCGGTGGCCTCGATGATGTATGGCGCGTTCGCGGAACTGCCTGCGCCAACGTGGATGTTGCCGGTGTAGGTGTAGTTGCCGTCCAGCGTGGCCGTCCTGCTGCCGACGTTCGATACCCGGAACGCCAACGACGCGTTGCCGGCAGGCAGGATGCTGTTCTCCCAGTTCGCCGCCGTGCTCCAGAGCGTGTCGCTTCCGTTGCCCGTCCAGTTCACCGCCTGCGACGACGCGGGCGCCATCGCCACGCACAGCGCGGCCGCAGCCGCAATGCCATTCAGCTTTTTCATCCTAAATTGTTGAAGAATTCGCCAAGCCAATTTACCGTGGCCTCCACGGCTCAAACCACATGGTCTGAACACCCGCCGCAGAACGC
>JAFXIL010000070.1 GCA_017563185.1 Kiritimatiellia bacterium
CCCGAAACCCGAAACCCGAAACTCGAAACCTTCCCCTCGCCTTCTCAGGCGAAGTGGCGGCGTTCATCAAGGCGTATATGCTGCCGCTCATGATAGCGGCCATTGCGGTGATGGCATTGAACGTGCTTAAGCTCGTGCTGCGCAACGCCGGCGTCGAGCTGCCAGCCTCGCTCAAGGTCTTCGAGGAAATCGGCGAGCTGGCGCTTGCGGTGCTGGTGATCCTCGTGGTGCTGGGCGTGCGCCATCGCCGCCGCAAGGCCTTCCAGCGGAGGTAGAAGGTTGAAGGGTTGAAGGTTGAAGGGCAGGTAAAGAATGAAACTTGAAGATGTGTGGATGCTTCTGCCGGGCCGCAGGGTAGGCTTTGGGACCATCGAGGTAGTGGGCGATACGATCACCGCTGTCAAACTAGCCGAGAACCGCGAGTCGAAAGACGCGGGCCGGCTCGTCATCCCCGGGCTCGTCAACTGCCACTGCCACGCGCCGATGACGCTGCTGCGCGGCGTCGGAGGAGGTCTTCCGCTCAAGCGCTGGCTTGAGGAGGCGATATTCCCGAAAGAGGCGAAGCTGACCGACGAAGACGTCCACGCCGGCGCGCTCTGGGGCGCGATGGAGATGCTTGCGGGCGGCACCACGTGCGTCGCCGACATGTACGAGTGGAACTACCAGCACGCCTTTCTCGAGGCTGGAATGCGCGCGCGCGTCACGACGGTCGGGCGCCTTGGCGCGCCGGGACGCCTTGCCGAGTGCGTCAGTGCGACGCGGGAGTGGAACGAATGGATGTGCGACGAGGTGCGCGGCGACGTGTACATGGACCTATGCATCCACTCCGAATATCTCACCGACGAGCATTTCTGCCGTGAGCTTGCCGCGGCGAATGAGGACCTCGGGCGGAGGCTCCACGTGCATGTGAGCGAGACGAAGCGCGAGCACGAGGAGTGCATCGCGCGGCACGGAAAGACGCCGATAGCGTATCTCGCCGACACCGGAATTCTTGACCACGGCGGATATGCCGCGCACTGCGTGTGGTGCACTGACGACGACTTCAAGATCATGGCCGAGAGGGACGTCTCGCTCGTGCACAACCCTACGAGCAACATGAAGCTCGGCAGCGGCTTCGCGCGCATCGTCCGCGCGATGGAGCTCGGCGTGAACGTTGCGCTCGGTACGGACGGCACGGCGTCGAACGACAATCTCGACATGTTCGAGGAGATGCATCTCGCCTCGCTCATACACAAGGGGCTCGCGAACGACCCCACCGTGCTCTCGCCGTGGGATGTGATCGAGATGGCGACGAAGAACGGCGCAAAGGCGCTGGGGATGGGCGACATCGGCGAGATCGCCGTGGGGAAGAAGGCGGACTTCTGCGTGGTCGACATGGACAAGCTTCACCTCATCCCCGCGTTCGACATTCCGAACCTCGTCGTCCACTCCATGCATTCGAGCGACGTGGTGATGACGGTCGTTGGCGGAGAGACGGTGTACGAGGCAGCGCTTGGAGAAAATGCGTTCGACGGATGCCCCGTCACGCGCGCCGATGCCAAAGCTGCGCTGCTCGCCTCCGCCACGCGGCTTCTGTCTTGTTGACCCCGCCAGTCACCAGGCGCATCGCCCGGTCATATCAGTTGGATCTTGCCTTGGGGGCGAGGTTTATGGTATTATGTTCGCAAAAGTGGGGAAAAGGAGTAGTCATGAAATCAGACAAGGCTGGCGTCATCCGCAGGAATGACAGGCGCTCATTCGTCATTGCACTCGCTGTGCTTTTCGCGGCGACGGTCGTTCACGCGGCAGACTGCTACTGGGCGGGAGAGACGAGTTCGGCATGGGAGACTTCAGGCAACTGGACGACCACGGCAAGAAAGCCGACCAACGACGGCGGCTACTTCCGAAGCGACAAATTCCACAATAACTTCAAGAGCGGCAGTAGAGCATATCTCGTCACGTTCAGCGCGGCGGAGACGAACAACTGGAGAACGTACTTCAACAACTGCGGCACGGCGTCGGCTCCGATCGTCCTGCGGGCAAACGACGCCGCGAGCGGCCTTACAGGCGGCGACTCAACCAATAAAGATGCTAAAAATTATGAAGGCATCTACATCGGCACGAACCAGACCGGAGGCAACGGCGGCAGCACTGACGGCAAAGCCTCGACCGGCAACGCATACGTGCGTTTCGAGTCTGGAACTTACGCGACGCGCAACACATACAGCTACTTCTTCCTCGGCAACAACTCGTACGATGGCAATATGACTGTCGCGGGCGCGACGATCAACGCCTCCAGCGACTTCAAGATATTCAGCGGGTCGCTCACCATCGAGTCGGGAACGGTGAATGTCACGTCCTGGACGAGATTTGAAAACAACTCCAGGGCGAAGGAGATCAACATTGGCGGCGGTATGCTCGTGACCTACTATATCAACAGCCAGGGCACTTCTGGGTCTCAGACTGTTGTGTTCAACGGCGGCACGCTCAAGAAGCGCTCTTCAAGCACATATCCGATCATCCACGCGAACATCGCCGTGAAGGTAGGCGCGAAAGGCGGCACGATAGATGCCAACGGATTGGACTTGACCGTCGCTCCGGCCATGAACGAGGATCCTTCCTCTCCCGGCGGCGGGATGAAGTTCTGCGGCGGCGGCACGGTGACGCTTTCCGGCGCGGTGGGCTGGACCGGCGGCACCACGATCGAGGGTGGCACGACTGTTCTCGTCGATACAGCCGCGAAGAAGAACGCGCTCTTTGGCAGCGGAGGGAGCATGCTGAAGTTCATCCCCACCGCCACGGGAACGGCCACGCTCGTCACGATAACGGGCGACGGCGAGTTCGCCGAGAACGACCTGCTCAAGGTCGTCGTGGCGCCGGACGCTGCTGGCACCGCCGAGTTCAGCATCTCTGAGGACGGGAAGTCGCTGCTTGCATCGTGCAGCTACGCCGGCGGCGCCATCGACCAATCGTCGCCCACGCTCGTCTTCCCGGGCGCGACGCTCGCCGACCTCGCCACGCACACGCTGCGCGCAAGGATGCAGGGCGCCAACTTCGACTCGGATGGCGTGGAGGCGACGTTCTTCGACAGACAGGAGACGATGGACGGCGACGTTCTCACGAAGGTGACGTACCAGCTTCAGGCCCTGGACGAACACGCGAGCAATCACTACACCAAGGACGCCATGGTGGAGTTCACCGCTGGCGAGAGCGGCGTCTATGCAAAACTGGCGTCCCCCAGCTATTCGAGCTACGGCAACCAGAACCAGTTCGGCACGATTCGCACTCCTTCGGGGACAAGCGGCTACATCCCCTACGATCTTAGACTCGTCAAGCCCGTTTCCAACTCCATCAACGTCAACATCAATCCCACGGGCCGCAGCGGCGCGGAGAACCAGATTGACACCACTTCGTCTGCGCGCTATGGCGCGGGCGACTATGCCGTGCCATACACGGCGTGGTCAAATTTCGATCTGGCCAACAATCAAAACACCCAATCTGCGACCATCGGCGGCGTCGTCTTCACCGTTAGCGGGCAGCAGGGAAACTACTATTGCAGCAACGCCAGCACCACAAAGGACGTCCGCCACGGCTATATCGACGATTCTGCCAGCAAGAACAGTCCCACGCTCACTGCAACCGGCATTCCGTACGAGTTCTACCGCATCGTCGTGTATATGTCGACCGACACGACGAACAACAAGTTCAACTATGTTACAATCAACGGCAGGAACTACACGGCATCCGGCGACGCGTTGTCAAGCTACGCGGTGACGACCATCGAGGGGGCAAGCACGTGGGGCAAGGGCAATGCCGGGTCGGGTGGTTATCTGTATGGCCTGAAAGAAGGTTTGAACTACCTCGTCTCGCCAGTTCTGTGCGATTCCACGGCAACGGTTGTCGGGCACAACTCAAGTGGTGCGCGCGGGAATGTGGCGGCCATCCAGATCGTCGAATACGCGCCGACAACCTACACGGCCACGATAGCCGATGGCGGCGCCAAGACCTTCTCCACGCTCGACTGGGACAAGACGCTTCCCGCGCTTCTCACGGGTAATGACCAGATCGTCATCAACGTGAACGAGGATACCACTCTTACGCTCGACTCCGCCATTGACGTCTATGCGATCAAGTTCAACGTGGCGGACGGCAAGACGCTGACGCTTGCGGGCGCCAATGTCGCAGCGCGGTTCATCACCGCGACGGGCGCGGGTCAGACGGTCGTAGGCGGTGCGTCCCAGCTCGCCGGAACTGTGAAGGGCGACGGAACGCTCGTCTATGGCGCGTCGCCTTCGGGCATAAAACTCACCGACAGCACGTGGACCGGCGTGCTTTGGCTCAAGAACGGCACGATGAACGGACTGCTCGCGCAGGCCCTCGCAAACGCGAACTCGACCTTGCGCCTGACCGGAGTGACCGGCTACTTCAACAACGCCGACTCCGAAATGACTTGCGCAGGGACGCTCGAACTCGTCGATGACGGCGCGACGCCGGCGTTCACGGTGAACAACGGCTTTTCCGCGAACGGCAAGACGGTGTTCGCCGCGCTCAAGGGCGACGGCACGTTCAAGGCCGACACAACGACTTCGCAGCGGTACATGTTCAATGAGGCATCGGGGTTTACGGGAACGATCGACATTCCAGGCGGCAAGAACACGCACGTCATCCTCGGCAACGGCGCGTCGCTCAATCCTGCGAACGGCACGGTCACGGTCGTATCCGGCGCGACGGCGACGGTTGCCGCGGGCAAGACGTGGACGGCGAACGGCGGCATGGTCTTGGACGGCACGCTCATCCTCGGCGCGGGTGCTAACGCGCCGAAGATCGCGGGCGGCGCGGGCACAATCGGCGTATCCGCCGGCACGGGCACGGTGAATGGATTTGATCCCTCCGCCGTGCTGACGCTCACCACGGCGGCTGACGCAACGCTTGCGATAGTCGATGGCTCGCTTGCGGCCATGACCGTTGGCGCTCTCGACAACCAGGGCACGATCGACCTAAGGGGAACTGCGCTTGCGGAAGCGACCTTCAATCTCGCCGCCGACGTTTCAGGCGTCGCAACCGGCACGATCCTCTATCCGGCGACGTTCCAGAAGTTCGTCGTGATGCCAGCGGATCCGTCCGCCCACTCGCTTTCGGCCTATTCGCCGCCGGCGGGCCTGCCGGAGGGCGCGGGGTACTACGTGACGGTTGCGGAGACGCGCGAGGAGTTCGGCAAGGGGACGATGACGGTGACGGATTGCGCGGCGGGCGTGAACGTGCGCGTGGCGCGTCCGAACGGAACATTCATCGACATGACGCCCGTCGATGGCACGGTGACGCTGACGGAAGCGCCGCAGATCGCGGGCGCGGCGACGGCGTTTGACGCGACGTACACCAACACGGTCGCATATGCGTACAAGGCGCCTGGATGGAATCCAGGCGATGGACAGGACGTGAAGCCTCCAACGTACAACAACACGGCGAACGACGAGACCACTGGCATGTACATTCTGCACCATCCGTGGGTGTCTGGCGTAGATGCGAAAATGAACGCGCTGCGCGACTTCACGCTCGTTGTCGTCGGCACGATGTCGCCCTCGCACAGCACGCAGTTCCTGCACATGGGCAACACGGGCTCTGGAGTGACCGGCATTCTCGTCACCACGACGGAGAACGACGACGAGGTGCTCATCGCCAAGAACACCGGCGGCACGGTCGACTCGGCGAACGGCGTGAAGGCGTCCGTCCCGAACGCGGCGACATCGCGCCATGCCTACGTCATCAACAAGAGAGATTCGGTGTTCGAGGTGTGGGTTGACGGCGTCAAGCGCGGGCAGTTCGACGTCGGCGACGGTTTTGTGCTTGGCACGTCCAGCGCCTGCGGCATCCAAGTCGGCTCCGACCATGGCGGAAACATAAGGAACGCAGGCATCTACAAGGGAGTTTCGAACAGCCCGGAGACCGAGACTGGCGTGATCAACGTCGTGAGGCTCTTCGACTACTCGATCACCGACGCGCAGGCGGAGGCGGTGTTCGCCGCATATCCCTACGTCTCGCAGGGCGGACTCTACACGCGCACGGTCGCGGCTGGCGGAACGTTCTCCGAAACGGACGCCTGGTCGAAGGACGGCGACGCGAACCTCTACGATGTTCCCGTAGGCGCGACGGTCGATGATGTCTATTACAATCCGTCCGCAACGCTGACGGCGAGTGCGGCGGCTACGCTGACGGTGAACGCCGATGTTTCGCTCGACACGTTCGCGGTGTCTGGCTCCGCCGCGCTGAAGTTCGCGGCGGACGGCGAGCATTCCGTAACGGTGGTCGGCGCGGCGACGGTCAACGCGCCTATCACGGACGAATACGGCGCAGTCAACATGTCCGGCGCGCCCGTGCAGCTCGGCTCGTCCGGCGCAATCTGCTTTGACTGCTCCGGATTCGACATCTCCGAAGTGTTCACGACAACCCGCTTCCAGCTCACGGGCCTCATCGACCGCGACGACGCGAAGGTGACCTTCGTTCCGCCGGCGGCGGTTCTGAGCAGAACGGTTTCGTTCGGCTACAGCACGACCGGCTCCTGCTACGAGTTCACCGTCACGGCCGAGCGCACTGCCGGCACTGTCTACTACAAGAGCGGCACGTATGCGGAAGGCTCCGCCGATCTCCGCATCGTGACGCTTGACGGCGATGGCAACGAAACCGAGACCGTACTCTTCCCCGGCGACAACGTGGTGTTCACCGACGCTGTAGCGGGCGAGAACGCCGTCGTGCAGTTCGGCGAGACGCTTCCTGCGAACGTAACGTTCGGCTTTGAAGACTGGACCGGGAAGGTGGTGCCGGTGCTACCAAGCTCGATGTACGTGTGGACTGGCGAGGCCGGTGACGGCAAGGCGAACACGGCGGGCAACTGGTATGGCGGCGTGAAGCCGCCCGTTGGAGCCGCCGTGTACATTCCCTCGAAGACCGCCGCGATCGACAACGACATCGCCGTCTTCGCGCCTGCCTCCATAACGTTCGGCTATGGGATCGGAGTGGTCACGATCGGCGGCAACGCCATCACGGGCGTGGTGGCGGTCACGAACCTCTCCG
Source organism: Kiritimatiellia bacterium (assembly GCA_017563185.1). Classification (GTDB taxonomy): domain Bacteria; phylum Verrucomicrobiota; class Kiritimatiellia; order RFP12; family UBA1067; genus RUG572. The sequence goes on from JAFXIL010000070.1 coordinate 7,048, forward strand.
AGGCCACGCATACGTTCGAGTGCCCGGTCGCGTTTGCGGAGAGGATATTCGTCTCGCAGAGGGCGAAGGGGTGGGATTCCCGTGCGCAGTCGAGTGTCCGCTTTGCGGGCGGCGTGACCGGCACGACATTCGCCGACGGGACGGCTCGTTTCCTGAACGGCGCGTATAGCCTCTCCACCGCTGAAGACTGGGTGGCAAACACGTACAGCGACGACACGCGGTGGGGAATCTCGCAAGGTTCGTCGTTGACCGTGCCTTCGGTGGACAACACGGTAGAGTTGGCAATCGGGCAGACAGACAGCGTCGATGGCGGAGCCTTCACCGCTGGCGTGGTGCGCACGTCGGGCCGCATTTGCTGCTGGAACAATGGCGAGTACGTCGTCACGAACGAACTTGTCTTCACGCTTCCTGGAGCCGACAGGCACGTGGCCTATCAACACAGCGACGGCGCATTCAAGTTCGAGAAGATCACCCTCGCCGATCAAGGGGCGTCAAAGTGGTTCTACTTTGCGAACGAGGGCAACTACAATTACACCAAGAACATCTGGATCGGCGCCGGTGGCCTTAACTTCGCCGACGGTGCATCGGCCAACACAGCCTATTCATGCGGGTTAAGGGAGAACGACGTCGTATATCTGCGGCCCTGGCATTCCGACTACACCATCAGAACAAAGCCGAACTCGACCACAGACTTCGTAATCTGTCAGGAAACGCACATCGGCACGGACGACGAAAGCGGCGTCGCAAGGACGGTGACATGCGATGGCCTGATTCACAATACGGGAGCGGCCATTGTCGAAGGTTCGGGAACGTTTGTCGTCAACCACCCCGGAAACATGCATTCGGGCACGTGGACAATTAATGACACCGCCACGGTTGCCGTGAAGCCGGGCAGCAAGACCGGCACGGGCGCGGTGACGGTCAACGCCGGCGCGACGTTTGCGGTCTCGGAGTCCGGCACGGTGGCGCATGGCGGTGCGCTGACGCTTGCGGCCGGAGCGGCGCTGGGCTTCAACTTCACGGACAAGGAAGCCGCGCCGGTTCTGGACTTGACGGACAAGACCGTGGCCGTGAATGGCGCGGTCAAGGTGAAGGTGTCTTTGGCTGGAGGCGTCAAGCCGATGGGCGGAAAGTACGTGCTTACGTCTGGCGGCAAGTTCGTGGACGCAAACGTTTCGGCTGCCGCCGACGCGCCGAAGTGGGTGAAGAGCGTCTCGGTCAACGACGACGGAGACATCGTCCTCGTCGTCAAGCCCAGCGGCGTAGCCATCTTCATCCGCTGAGGCGGCGGACGAACAGCTCGCGGCGATGAGCCTGTTAAACATGCGAGCCCCCTCTTCGGGGAAGCGACACTCCTGTCGCTTCACAATGACGCGTCAATGCAGAAACGGCAAGAGTGCCGCTTCCCCGATTCAAGACTTCCGACTCCTGACCTTGAGTACTTGAAGAAGTTGCTCTCGTATGGATCGTCGCAGTTGCACAGCACGCCCATTGAAGCCCGTGGGCATCACGCTCTTACTGCGGTGAGGTGCAGGATGCGCTGGTTGGACGAGCCGCGGAAGCGGAGCGTGATGTCCTTGAGCGATTCGACGAACGGGCCGTCCACAAGCACGTCGATCATGGAGAGCAGCTCCTCCGTCACCTCTGTGCGCCAGCGGCTCTCCCTCTGAAGGTCGTGTTCAAGCACGCAGCCAGTGTAGCACCAGATGTTCTTGGAGCTGCCGAAGCGTGCGCGCACGTGGCGCAGGAAGGGCGCGAGCGCGCGCTGGTTCTCAGGCTCCATGGGTTCGCCGCCGAGAAGTGTGAGGCCGGCGATCCAGGGGTGGTCGAGTTCGGCGATGATGAAGTCCTGCGTCTTATCGGTGAACGGCTTGCCGGCGGCGAAGTCCCATGTGTCGGGGTTGAAGCATCCCTTGCAGTGGTGGGTGCAGCCCGAAACGAACAGCGACACGCGCACTCCCTCTCCGTTCGCGATGTCGCTACCGATTATGCCTGAATAGTTCATCGTGGCCCTAGCAGCGGTCGCAGCCGCAGCCGCCCTCGTGCAGATGCTCGGAGACGTGGAGTACGCGTTCCTTGATCTCCTGGGTGCGGCCCTGGTTCCAGTACTGGGAGCCGATGTAGCCGCATGTGCGGCGGGCGACGTTCATCTTGTTCTGGTCGGTGTTGCCGCACTTGGGGCACTTCCAGATAAGCTTGCCGTTTTCGTCCTTCACCACCTGTATCTCGCCGTCGAAGCCGCACACCTGGCAGTAGTCGCTCTTGGTGTTGAGCTCGGCGTACATGATGTGGTCGTAGATGAACTGCATGATGGAGAGGACGGCGGGGATGTTGTGCTGCATGTCGGGCACTTCCACGTATGAGATGGCGCCGCCGGGGGAGAGCTTCTGGAACTTCGCCTCGAGCGCGAGCTTCGCGAAGGCGTCGATGGGCTCGGTCACGTGCACATGGTAGGAGTTCGTGATGTAGTTCTTGTCCGTCACGCCCTTGACGATGCCGAAGCGTTCCTGGAGGCACTTGGCAAAGCGGTAGGTGGTGGATTCGAGCGGCGTGCCGTAGAGGGAGAAGTCGATGTCGGAGGCCTTCTTCCACTTTGCGGTGTACTCGTTGAGCTTCTTCATGATGTCGAGGCCGAGGGCCTCGCCTTCGAACTCGGTGAGCTTCTTGCCGATGAGGGCGAAGACGCATTCCCAGAGGCCGGCGTAGCCGAGGGAGATGGTTGAGTAGCCGTGGAAGAGGAGCTCGTCGATCTTCTCGCCTTTTTCGAGGCGGGCGAGAGCGCCGTACTGCCAGAGGATGGGCGCGGCATCGGAGTATGTGCCCATGAGGCGGTCGTGGCGGCAGTTGAGGGCGCGGTGGCAGAGCTCGAGGCGTTCGTCGAGAACTTCCCAGAACTTTGCGAGGCGGGTCTCCTCTGAGGCGTCAGAGCCGGCTTCCTTCACTGCGGTTAGCGCGACGTCAACGAGGTTGATCGTCACGACGCCCTGGTTGAAGCGTCCGTAGTAGCGGTGCTTGCCGGGAGTGTAGTTCTTGGCCTTGGAGATGTTGCCGATGCCGGCGTCGGTGAAGCGGTCTGGCGTGAGGAACGAGCGGCATCCCATGCAGGTGTAGACGTCGCCTTTGAGCTCGAACATCATCTTCTCGCTGATGTAGTCCGGCACCATGCGCTTGGCGGTGCATTTTGCGGCGAGCTCGGTGAGATACCAGTAGGGGGTGCCTTCCTTGACGTTGTCCTCTTCGAGCACGTAGATGAGCTTGGGGAATGCGGGGGTCACATACACTCCCACCTCGTTCTTGACGCCCTGGATGCGCTGCTTGAGCAGCTCCTCGATGATGACGGCGAGGTCCTTCTTCTCCTGCTCGGAGCGGGCCTCGTTGAGGTACATGTACACGGTGATGAAGGGGGCCTGTCCGTTGGTGGTCATGAGGGTGACCACCTGGTACTGGATGGTCTGCACGCCGCGCACGATCTCCTCGCGCACGCGCTTTTCGACGATTTCGGATTTTTTGGCTGCGTCGATGTTGGCACCGAGAAGGGCGAGCTCCTCGTCGAGTTCGGCGGCGATCTTCTCGCGGCTCACCTGCACGAAGGGGGCGAGGTGGGTGAGGGAGATGGACTGGCCGCCGTACTGGTTGGAGGCGACCTGGGCGATGATCTGGGTGGCGATGTTGCAGGCGGTGGAGAAGGAGTGGGGGCGGTCGATGGTGGTGCCGCTGATGACGGTGCCGTTCTGGAGCATGTCCTCGAGGTTCACGAGGTCGCAGTTGTGCATGCGCTGCGCGTAGTAGTCCATGTCGTGGAAATGGAGGATGCCGGCGTCGTGGGCCTTCACCACCTCCTCGGGAAGGAGCAGTCGCTTTGTTACGTCCTTCGAGACGGCGCCGGCCATGTAGTCGCGCTGGACGGAGTTGATGGTGGGGTTCTTGTTGGCGTTTTCCTGCTTGGCCTCTTCGTTGGTGCAGTTGATGAGGGTGAGGATCTCGCCGTCTGTGGTGTTGCTGCGGCGCTTGAGGTCCTGGACGAAACGGTAGGTTATGTACTTCTTGGCCACCTGATGGGCGCCGGCCTCCTGGATCTTGGTCTCCACTATGTCCTGGATCTCCTCGACGCCGAGCGCGCGGTCGAATGTGGAGGCGAACTGCTCGATCTGGGAGGCGATGCGGTCGATGCGCGCTTCGGTGAGCTTGTCGGCATCGTCAACTGTTGCGTTTGCCTTGCGGATGGCGGCTGCGATCTTGGCCGAGTCGAACACGGCCTGTGAACCGTCACGCTTTATGATGTTCATTGTCGATGATATCCTCTTGTTTATTTAATGGTTTAAGTTTATTCGGCGAAATCAATTGGTTCCGCTTTGGGCGGAGACCGCTCTGCGGGAACAAAGGCAAGTATATCAAAGTCGGCACGTCAGGTCAATGCTATACACAATATATTGTGTGAGAAAAGACGACATGATACTATATGCGGATTTTTTGCAGGTTTTTGACATGTTCTGAACACAACTCCGCCCAGCTGAAGATCCATGGGGGGAGCCCCCGTGGAAATCCATGGGGACAGTCCCCGGCGAGACTTCTTCCCGTTGTCGTAATGGAGCGACAGTATCTTGAACGGGAAGCGCCTGACGAGGATTTCTACGGCGTTCAGCACTTCTTCCGCACCCTTGTTCCACACGGGGTAGATCTCTGTCCACTGCGTCTTGCGGTCTGTCAGCGTGATGATCCAGAAGAAGTTCCCGCGCATGTCTCCGCCGCAAAGTGCGACTGTGTCAACCTGCATATGCCCCGGCTCGGTCTCGGCGGCGATCTCCTTCTCGCCCGAACAGCAGGTAAAGTAGGCCGCTGGGTCGTTCTTCCCTGAACGGCGGTTCTTGCGGACGGATCCCGGTCCAATGCGCTCAAGGCCCTTGAGCGCCCGGTCCATCTTGGAGGCGCTCATCGACGCGACTTCCATGGAGAGCGCGCTGTCAACATGCTCGAGCTCGGCAAGATTGGCCAGTGCCCGGACGATTATGGCCTTGAGGTACTTCGTGCACATGCAGCCTGTGGCGTACCAGACCCTCCTGAGCAGCCCCGTCGCCTTGTCGGAGTACGTCTTTCCACGCCCCTTGGGCTCCTTATACTTGCGGTTCCCGGTGAGGAGCTTGGTCGCGTACTTGCGCTCAAACCCGAATGCCTGGCACATCGAGTCAATGAATGCGGTCTTCTTGGACTTGCTTTTCAGTTGCGCGTATGCACGTCTCTGCGTGCCGACGTACTCCATTGTTGTTCTTCGTGACATCTTGCTCATGCCTCATAGTTTATCCGAAATTCACGGTGTCTTGGCATTTGACGAATGCGCTACCGCGACCCGAGGACGAATTTTCGCTACGGTGTCCGGCATTATAACGAATTGCGACCCCGACACGCTGAACATTTCACCTTGCGCTGAACAGGTGGATTTGCTAAACTAGCACTATGTTCAATCGTCCAAGTTGCTTTCGCGAGTTTTCTCAAGCCGTGTTGGCTTGACCCTCGAAGGGACGAATGAACCATGCAATTGTCAAAGAGGTGCGGAGATGGGCGCGTTAATAAAAGTGCGTAAAAGCGCAAGAATTCTAGGGAGAGGGATAAATTATACGGTCGGCTCACGGGGGGGGTGGAAGATGAGGCGGGGCGGATTCGGAGCGGGCGCCCTGCTTTCTGCGGTACTGGGGGCGATGCTGTCGGGCGCGGTCAATGCGACGGATCTCAGTTCGATGCCGGTCGTTTCCGGAACGCTGACGATCAGTGCGCCAGGCGAGTACGTGGTTGACGGAGACGTGTACTGCACGACTCTTGCGATAACGGCGGAAGGCGCCGTGACGTTCGTCAATCCGTCGGCGGGCGAAACCAACACCATCCATGTGGGATCGGTCACGAGCGTGGCGAACGCGCGCGCCGCGTTCGACTGCAAGGTGGCGTTCGACGCCGCGTACAACGTGGCGGCGGAAGGGCCGGTCACGTTCGCGGGCGGCGCGACGGCCACGGCGCCGGGCACGACTTCCGGCGCGTACGGCAACGTCCTCTCCGGCGACATCACGTTCACGGCCAACTGGACGCTGCCGGCGGGCGCGGCATATACCGTTCCGTCGGGGGCGAAAGTCTCCGGCATCGATGTTTCTGGCGGGAACGGCTCGCACGTCGAGGTGAAAGAGGGCGGTGCCGCATATTTCAAATCCGTCACTCTCGCCAGCGCCGGCCTTAAAATCGAGGTGTTCGGCGAACTGGACGTTGAAGGGTGGTGTACATGCAACGCCACCGTGAATTTTACAAAATTTCCTTCGGACACGTTCTCCACCGGACTTGTGCGCGTGGGCGGCATCAGGCGCACGGGTGGCAACGTTGCCGTTCTCTTCAACGCGAGCGACATCTACATCGGTGCAAACGGCATCCGTAATGAAGGGTCGCAGCACCCTGATTGGTATTGGTTTTACCAATCCGATGCCGTGTATCATGCGTACGACGATTTTGACATCCATGGATCCACGGCAGAACACGCTTTCTGCATCTTCGAAGCCACGGCGACATTCAACACGCACGGCCATGTCGTCACATGGACGGCGAAGATAAATGGAGGCGACACGGCAAAGATCGTGAAGGACGGCGATGGCGTGTTCGAGATGCGTCCAAACGGCATATTCGGAAACGACCCTGCCAACATCAAGACGATGCCCATAGAGGTGAGGGGCGGAACGTTCAAGCAGGGCAACGCGGTAGTCCCTAGTCCTGTGACGGTGCGCGAGGGCGCGACGCTTGCCGTGGCCGATGGCGTGACGATTGCAAACGCCATTACGCTCGAAGCCGGAGCCACGCTGGAATTCGGGTCTGGCGCCGTGGTTGGCGGCGCGGTCACATGGCCGGAGGGTGACATATACATCTGTGCGAAGGAGACGGGAATTCTTATTCCGTCCGGCGTGACAGACGAGGTCCTGGCAAGGATGTCGCTTTCTCCCACAAGCGTCGGAGGAACGCTCGAAGTGGTGGACGGCGCGCTTGTGTTCACGAGCGACAACCGTGCCGTCTATACCTGGAATGGGGGCGTGGACGGCAGGTATTCCACGGCGGGGAACTGGCTGCTCGACGGGGCGACTGCGGTTTCTGCGCCGGGCGCGCAGGATGTTGCGCTCTTCGTTCCGTCTTCGAATGTCGTCGTGGTTCTCGACGGTGACGCGGCCATTGCGGAGCTACGCGTGTTCGGGTCCGATTCCGTGACTTTCGTCAACCCAAGCGCCGCCGAGACGAACACCATCCGCATGGTGCGAATGCGGACGGGGGAGGGTGTGAACACGACGTTCAACTGCAAGGTGGCGTTCGACGCCGCCTACAACGTGACTGCGGAAGGACCGGTCACCTTCGCGGGCGGGGCCACGGCCACGGCGCCGGGAACGACTTTCGGCGCAAACGGCAACGTACTGAAAGGCGACATCTCTTTCACCTCGGCCTGGGTGCTGCCCGCAAGCGCGGCATACACCGTTTCGTCGGGATCGCGCGTGACGGGCACGAACGTCTCGGGCGGCAACGGCTCGTCCATCCTCGTCGAGGAGGGCGGCGTTGCGAAGTTCGCGTCCGCGACGCTTGGAACGAGGGGCCTCCGCATCACCGTACACGGCGAACTGGAAATCGACGGATGGTGTACCTGCAACGCGACGGACGACTTGTTTGCGTTGTTTCCGTCGGAGACGCTTTCCACCGGCGTTGTGCGTGCTGGCGGCTTCAAGCGCACAGGCAACAAGGTGGTACAGGGCATAAACGCGAACAACGTGTACATTGGCGCATACGGCCTGTACGAGGACGGATCGGGGTCACGGGACTGGTTCTGGTTCCAAAAGACCGATGCCGTGTATCATGCGACCACCGATTTCGCAATCGCGGGGTCGCACGCGAACAGTGCGTTCGTTGTCTATTCCCCGGTCACGTTCAACACCCACGGCCACACCGTCACCTGGACGGCGAAGATGACCGGAGGCAACGACGGGGATAACAACGGAATGATTGTGAAGGAGGGCGACGGCGTATTCGTGATGCGGCCGGCGGGCATGGTACAAGCGAATAACACTGTCACCATCAAGACGATTCCCATAGAGGTGAGGGGCGGAACGTTCAGGCAGGGTAACGCGATAACCACTGGCCCTGTGACGGTGCGCGGGGGCGGAACGTTCGAGGTGGTGGACAATTTGGCGGCGCCAAATGCCGTGACGCTTGAAGCTGGTGCCGTGCTGGCGCTTGGCGCGGGTGGATCTGTCGCCGGCTCGATATCCACTCCGGCCTCTGGCACGGCCACGGTGAAGCCTCATGGCGATTTTTCCGGATTGACCGGATGGAAGGCCTCTGCCACGCTGGGCGTGTTGGCGGCGGATGCGGATGTGGCCGCGCTTTCGCTTGACGCAACGGGAATCGTCTTGCCGAAGGGGTGGCAGGCGAAGCTGATGCGCAGAAACGACAGCCTTGACATTGTGTTTTCCAAGTCCGGAATGGTGGTTGTCGTCAAGTAAGCATAGAGCCTGGAACGGGCTTTGCCGCGCCCGTAGTCTGCGGCGGTCTTGCATAGGGGCGGCTGGTCATGGAGCGGCAGGTGCCTCATTTCGAAAAAAACGATTTTAATCCCCCCACAAGTGTCCGATTTTATGATATACTATTACTTTTGACCGCCGAGGGTAGCGTGTGTGCGTGAGAGCAGGCGGGGTAACCGAAGAGAGAAAAAGGAATGGATCAGATCAGGATCAAGGCGGAGGAGCGTACCGAGCAGGGTACGGCTGCAGTCCGTCGGCTTCGCCGTGCTGGCCTTGTGCCGGCGTCGGTGATGAGCATGAACAAGGGCGGCACGAAGCTGATAAAGTTCAACGCCCACGAGTTCATGATGGCGATGCGGGGCCGCAGCGGAAAGCAGCTGCTGGTGACGCTCGACGTTCAGGGCAAGGAGGTTCCGGCGCTTCTGCGCGAGATGCAGAACGACGTTCTCGCCGGCACGCCGATACATGTGGACTTCAGCGAGGTGTCGCTTTCGCAGAAGGTCCGCGTGACGGTGCCGCTGCGTCTGACGGGCGAGGCCGTGGGCGTGAAGCTCGGCGGCGGCGTGCTGGAGCAGGTGCTGCGCTCCGTCGAGGTGGAGTGCCTTCCCACCGACATCGTGGAGAAGTTCGACGTGGACGTCTCCGCGCTTGGTCTCGACCAGACGCTCTTCGTGCGCGATCTGCAGCTTGGCGACAAGTTCACCCTTGTCACGCGCGGCGAGTATGCCGCCGCGGTGGTCAAGGCGCCCGAGGGCGCCGACGCGGCTGCCGCGGGCGAGAAGGCCCCCGAGGTGATCAAGAAGGGCAAGGAAGACGCCGCTGCCGCGAAGGCGGAGGCGAAGAAGTAGTTTAGGGAAGTTCCGGTGCTTTGATGAAGGTTATCGCAGGACTTGGCAATCCGGGCGCGGAATACGCGAACACGCCGCACTCCATCGGCTTCGAGGTCGTGGACGCGCTGGCGCGCGAGATCGGCGCGTCCTGGAGGGCTTCGTCCTCGTTCGGCGGAGAGCTCGCCGCGGGCATGCTCGGCGGAGTGAAGGTTGTGCTGGTGAAGCCCATGACCTACATGAACCTGAGCGGAGACTGCGTGGCGCCCGTCGTGAAGTACCACAACGCCAAGGCTGCGGAGGACCTTCTGGTCGTCTCCGACGACATCGACCTCCCCGTGGGGAAGATGCGCGTGAGAAAAGGAGGTTCGGCAGGGGGACACAACGGCCTGAAGAGCGTGATCGAGCGCACTGGCACGCCGGACTTCGTTCGGCTGCGCCTGGGCGTGGGCCGCGACTCGCACGAACGCGCGAACGTCATCGGCCACGTGCTCGGCAAGTTCTCGCCGGCCGACCGCCGTGTGATGGACGAGGTGGTGGCGCAGGCAGTCAAGGCGATCGGGACAATTGAACTTGAAAGTGTTGAAACCGCGATGAACCGGTACAACGGCTGGACAGCAGAGTCCGCCGCGGCCGGGAAGGAAGACGACAAATGAAGAAGTACGATGGTTTTTACATCTTCGCCGGACAGGCGAAGGACGACGTTCTGGATTCCTACATCCAGAAGGCAGTGGCGGAGATCACGCGTCTCGAAGGCGTCATTCTCAGCCAGGAGGTGCTCGGCAAGCGTCCGTTTGCGCGCCGCATGCGCAAGCGCGAGAGCGGTGTGTACGTGATGGTGCGCTTCGAGCTCGACCCCTCGAAGGTCAAGGAGCTCGTGAACCGCTATCGCCTCGTCGAGGAGGTGTTCCGCGTGCAGATCCTCGCAGTGGACGAACGCCGCGAGCAGATTCTCGCCGGCCAGGCAGAGGCCGCCGAGGCGCGCGCGGCCCTCAAGGCCCAGAGGGAGGCGGCAGAGGCCGAGTCCGCGGAACCCGCCCCGGAGGCGGTTCAGTAACGGCGGAGACGAGACATGCCGTCTTTTAACAAAGTGATCCTGATGGGCAATCTCACCCGCGACCCCGAGGTGCGCGCGGTGGGCATGAACGCCACGAAGGTGTGCAGATTCGCCCTCGCGCTCAACGAGCGCAGGAGAGACCGCAACGGGAACATGGTGGACATCCCCACGTTCGTCGAAGTCGATGCGTGGGAGAAGCTCGCCGAGCTGTGCGGCCAGTATCTCCGCAAGGGGCGGTCCGTGCTGGTGGAGGGACGCCTCCAGATGGATTCATGGGAGAAGGACGGGCAGAAGCACCAGAAGCTGAAAGTCCGCGCCATGACCGTGAAGTTTCTCCCGCTGCCGGCTCCCAACCAGAGCCGCCTCACGGGCGAGCCCATCGGCCCAAGCGCGCCGGCGCAGAATGCCCCTCAGGGCGAATGCGACGGCTATGACGACGACAACACCATGCCGTTTTAACAGACAATCATAAATCAAGGAACTAGAAAATGGCCTATCAGAAGAAAAGCGACCGTCAGGACCGCGAGGACCGTTCGGAGTTCGGCTCCCGCCGTCGTCCCTCGATTCCCGCGAACGACAAGATCGACCTCAACGACATCGAGCTGCTCAAGCGCTATGTGACCGAGTACGGCAAGATCATACCCGCCCGCGTCACCGGAGTCACCGCTATGCAGCAGCGCCAGATCAAGAAGGGCGTGCGCCGCGCGCGCAACATGGGTCTCATGGCCTGAGAAAGGAACGCGCAAGATGACAAAGATGAAAGAAGTCATGCTCATGGCCGACGTGAAGAACCTCGGCAAATCAGGGCAGATCGTGAAGGTGGCCGCTGGCTACGCGCGCAATTTCCTGCTTCCGCAGGGATATGCCGCCCCGGTGACCGAGGCCTCCAAGCGCAGGCTCGCCAAGCTTGAGGCGCAGCGCGCCGAGGAGCGCAAGGCCCGCAAGGCCGCCGCCGAGAAGGTGGCTGCCACGCTCACCGGCCTCAGCGTCACGGTCAAGGCCCAGACGGTTGACGGCAAGAAGCTCTACGGCAGCGTCACTGTCGCGGACATCATCGCCGCAATCGAGGCGAACCGCGGCGTGAAGGTGGAGCGTTCGCAGCTCAACCTGCCCGACCACCTCAAGGAAGTCGGCACATTCGACGGCAAGATCACGCTCGACGAAGGCGTGGTCGCTCCGTTCAAGGTGGAGATCCACGACGACTCGGCGGAGGAGCAGGCGTAACGCCCGCTTTTCAGGGGACGGACTGCCGTCTGCTTGACGGTAGTCCGTTTCCTAAATTTTCCTATTGCCTTATTTTCGAGAAAAGCGTATAATGTAGTCCGCTCTTAGGGGTAGTAGGCCCTTTGAACGACACAGCAGCCCTAAAATGACCTTGAAATTGTACAGAATCGCGCTCTGCGCAATTGCGTCTCTCGTGCTTCTCGGCACGGGAGGGTGCCAGACGTTGACAGATGTCTACAACGAGATATTCAATCCAAGCCCCCAGATGCCGGATGGTCCCGGCGTAGAGGCCACGATATGGCCTGGTCCGCGCGTGCGCCCTGGCGTGGCGCTGGCCATCACGGTGACGGCTTCCGGGATCACGAACCGCGACTCGAAGCAGTATTTCGTGGATGCCGAGGGGTGCATCACGATGGAGCTGATAGGATCAATCAAAGTCGACCAGCTCTCTCTCATGCAGCTGCAGCAGAAGATCACCGCGGCGTACAAGGAGTTCTACGTGGATCCCTCGGTCACCGCCACGTTCATATACCAGCCGGGGCAGAACATGGTGTCGCCCTGGGGTACGGTCACGGTGCTTGGCGAAGTGCGCAGGCCAGGGCCGGTTGACATGCCGGCCACAGAGGAGATGAATCTCACGCGCGTGCTCATGGTGGCCGGCGGCGTCACTTCGATGGCCAACAAGAACAAGATCCAGGTGACGCGCTGCATGCCGGATGGCACGCAGAAGAAGACTTTTGTGGACCTTGAAGAGATCGGCAAGGACGGCCGGCCCGACAAGGACATGGTGCTGAAGGCTGGCGACGTGGTGTGGGTGCCAGTGTCGTATTATTGATTCGACGAGAGAATTTTCTTAACGTGAAAGGAGAATGCATATGAAGATGCAGTGGATGAAAATGATGGCAATCTGCGCCCTTGCGCTTGTCGCCGCGCCGATGTTCGCCCAGGGGGCGGCTGTCATGCCTCGCGAGCAGTGGCTCCAGAAGGTCGGCGAATGTGGAACCAACCCGGCGACGATGTCTTCAGTGATGTCGCAGCTGTCAGCGGACGACCAGAAGGACCTGATCGGAAAGGTCAACGCCTCGATCTCCGCCATGCGCGGCTCCGCCGAGCAGAAGGCTGCCGCTGCGATTCAGGCGAACCTCGCCGGCATCAAGGCGGCGATGGCGCAGAACAAGGAAAAGCGCGCGGCAAACGCCGTGATCGCGGAGGCGTTCGCAACGCTGCCGCCCGAGTACCTTCCCCAGTTCGCCGAGGCGCTCTCCGGCCCTGGTGGTCCGCTCAATCGCGGCAAAATGGAAAGGGAGAAGTTCATCACCATCTCCACCAACACGCTCCACGCCATCAGCGAGCGCTGCGAGAAGGCAGAGAACAATGGCGGAGTGCGCGAGGCGATGGCGGCCATCGCGTTTCTGCAGGCCTCGAACGAGAAGGATCCGCCCAAGGATCTCATCAGCACGATGCTGAGCCAGATCCCCGACGCCAAGACGCGCGATCTTGCGGCCAAGGAGTGGGTGGATCCTGCGCTTGACAAGAACTACGATCCGATTCTCGCCGCCGCCAATGCTGGCGACGAGCCCGACCGCGCAATCGTGGCGTCCATAATTGCCGGAGGCGCTGCTGGAAATAATGGTGGCAACGGCGGCAAGGCGGCGACCGGAGCTACGACTGCCAAGACTGGTGCTACAGGAGCAGGCGGCAAGGGCGACGGCGTGACTTCCGTTCTCGGCGAACCAGGCCTTCCCACGCCTGTGATGACCACCGGTGGTCCTGACGTGGGCGTTGCGATGCTTGGCGAGCTCACCACTGCCAAGGACGGCACTCCTACTGGCCGCATGGGTGCAGGCTCGTTTGAAGCCCCTGTGATGGCGGGCGTTGGACCGAACGAACTCGCTGCCGACATCGGCGTCAACCGTGTGCCCCGTGCTCTTGTGAACAACAAGGAGAGCCCCTACTACAAGCATGGCCGCAACGGCGGCGTCAAGGAGCCTGAGCCTACAGGGTATGACGGCCAGGGGCTCAATTCACATTAATCGTTGCTGGATTCAAAGAGAGGATACAACAGTGAAAAAGCTCATCATTGGCATGGCCGTGTTCGCAGGCGTAGGCGCTTGCTTTGCGGATGAACTAATCAATCCTGGCGACGGCAGCGAAGCGTCGAAGCCTCAGGGCTTCCACTTCTTCAACAACCATCTCACCATCAAGCCCTATGTAGCGCTTTCATACACGTACGATTCGAACATAGACACCGCCCACAAGGCGGACTACGACAGCATCTTCAGCGTGAATCCCGGCGCCAACTTCCGCTGGGAGGGTGAACGCTGGGCCCTCGTTGGGACTCTTTGGTATCGCTATAACGCTTACACGCGTTTCTCAAGTCGTCTTGGCGAGAACAGCTACGGCGAGAGCCTTACGTACGATTGGTCCAATGTCGGCGAGAACGGTAGAGGCTGGAATCTGAAGATCGCAGAGCGTTTTGCCTACTTCGCACAGAACGACGACATCAACGGCCGCGATGGCCGCGGCGTTTGGCGTGACCGCCAGAGGATGGATGTCTCCGGCCTTCTGGAGCGCCGCTTCAATGAGCGATTCCACGCCGAGGTGCTGGGGCAGTACAATTGGCTGGACTACAAGAACGATACCGCCAAGTACGCGCCTCTCTACGGATGGTCGCAGTATGCGGTTTCCGCCGGTGCCGGCTATGTACTTTCTCAGTGGACTGATATTCTCATCCAGGGCGGCTACAGCGACTACACCCAGAAGAAGGGCCACAACGGCTACAGACGCTACAGCAACGACAGCCACGTTTGGAGCGTGCATGGCGGCGTGGGCAGCCACCTCCTCGAAAGCGACCGCATCAAGTACCGCGTGCTGATGGGCGTCTCCCAGCTCTCCTACGGCGGCCACGACAACGTGGACTGCGGCTGGACGTACCAGCTTTCCGCAAACTGGCGCGCCACCCGCACCATGCAGTTCTCGCTCCTGGGCAACAGCTACTACCAGCCCTCCGAGCGCGCTCTCGGCCAGGCCATCAAGGTGTACGCGCTTTCCGGCGGCGTCTCCTACAAGCCCGGCAACAACGACAAGCTCACCCTCCACGGCAACGTCTCGTGGCGTCTTGAGGAGAACGTCTATGCCGACCGCTACCTCGCCCTCTACAACGACTACGATGAATATCTTCTCTCAGTGCGTCTAGGCGCCGACTACACTGTGAACCGCTACATCTCGCTGTATGCGAACTTCACGTGGGAGGAGAACTGGTGCGAGAGCCACAGCTACTACGACTACGACCGCTTCCGCGGTACGGTCGGCGTGCGCTTCCACTACTAGTAATTGGCGCGGGCGAGCGTGGATAGATGATTCTTAGGTTCTTCTCAAGATACGGGTTGGCCGTACATCTTGCGCTGTTGGCCGCCCTGCCGCTCGCCCTGACGCCGTTTCTGACCGCCGCCACGACGCTGGCTTCAGTCATCTTATGGCTGAGCGCGTTCGGGGCGGCTTGGTTTTTCGCTCAGCCCGATCTGCGGCGCGGCGAACACATCTCCAGTTCCCGCGTTCGCCTGCGCCGCGAGCTGCTTGTAGATCCAGTGTTCTGGTTCATGGTGCTTGCGCTTCTGTATGCGCTGCTAAGATGGGCCAATACGGGCATTGTGGTTGAATACGACGTGGAGAAGGTGCAGTGGTTCGTAAAGGAACCGCCGTGGCCGGGATTCCCGGCGAGCGCCAAGGGCGCTGGGATGCTGCCTTTCGCCGTGACGCTTGCGGCGGCAATTGTCACATTGGGAGTGAAGGATGGTCTGGGCACGCATGGGCGAGTGGTGTTCGGCGTTGTGGGCGGCATGGTGTCGGGCCTCGGAGGGCTGGTTGCCATTGCCAGCGCCTGCGCAGGAAACAAGGATTTTGTGGCAGCCTCTGCCGACATGGGATTTGACGCCGCTCCGTTCTGGGCGTCGTCCTTCGGCGTGTGGCTTGTGGCGGGCCTCGCCAGCGCCGCGGCAGCCGAGGCGAGAAAGTGGACGTATTCGCGCATCCCGCATATCCTAAGCGTAGCTGGCAACATAGCCGCCCTCATGTACTTCGCCCCTCCTCTTGTTGCCGCCGCGTGGGGCGTGCTTGCACTTGCCACGCTTACGCTTTGCTGCCTCTATGTGGCGCAGAACGCGTCGATGGGCGCCATGGTGCGCTATCTTGTGCTGGCCGTTCTCGCAGTGGCCGTTCCGGTGTTCATGGCCATGGCTTTCATGGATCCCAAGTTCTTCATCCGCAGGCGCGCCTTTATAATGAATTCCGCGCTTTCGTTTCCTGAGGCGTACAAGAGCCAGTCGGAAGTGCTTTCCCGCATTGCGCGTGAGATGTGGCAGGATCGTCCCTGGTTCGGCGTGGGCAGCGACGCATTCGGGCTGCGCATTCCGTTCATTGCGGAGCAGGAGGACTGGACGCATCTTCCGTTGAAGCCGATGTTCGCCACGAACAGCTACTGGACAATCCTAGCGGAGCGCGGCATCGGCGGTTGCCTGCTTCTTGCGGTGGGCTTTGGCCTTCTCGCGGCCGCCTTCGTGGTGCAGTGCGTGCGCTTCTTCGTTCGCTTCGGCAAGTCGCATTGCCTTCGTCGTGCAATGCTGGCCATGCCGCCGATTGTGTGGTGTCTTCCTTTCTCGATCGTTCTGATAGCGCTGGAGGCGGCCATCTCGCCCGTGTTCACAGTTGGAACGATAATTCTCACATGCGTCGTGCCTCTGGTGCTTGCTGGCTCCTCGTTCCCGAGCGCCTCTTCTTCCAATGACATCGTGCTGCCCGAGCCGGAGCCAGAAGAGCCCAAGGACCACCACCATCATCACCATCATCACCAC
>JAFXIL010000011.1 GCA_017563185.1 Kiritimatiellia bacterium
CCTCAAGCCAGGTCCAGTGGGCCACGAACAATGTGTTCCTCGTGACGAGCTACGCGGGCGGCTATTGCGTCACCAACGCAAACTGGTTCACGGTGGGCGTGAACCTCGAGCCCACGCCAACTTTCACCATCGACTGCCAGGATGTGTTCTTCCTCAAC
The DNA here is from genome assembly GCA_017563185.1 of Kiritimatiellia bacterium. Taxonomy (GTDB): domain Bacteria; phylum Verrucomicrobiota; class Kiritimatiellia; order RFP12; family UBA1067; genus RUG572. The sequence goes on from JAFXIL010000011.1 coordinate 159, forward strand.
GATGCCGACGTGCTGGACGGCGGCGCGACGAACCGCCCAGAGCGCATACGGTCCGTCTCGCTGAACCTTCAGGCGCCGCATGGAACGAGCGGCACCGTGAAGCTATCGGCGCAGGGGGCGGCCTCTCCTGTGATGTTCTACATCGACAATGGCGTGACTAATCTGATAACGGAAACCACGGAAATCCCGCTTGAGGTGACAGATTCTTTCACGCGCACGGGTTCGAACATATTCTATGTGTCGTGTCCCAGCGTCGGCACGGGAACGATCAGCGCCACGTTGACGCTGGGCGGAGGCGAGATTCTTTCGGACACTGCGAACTTCAATTGCATTGAACCGTTGAGGAGGCTGGTCAATTCCAGGTGGGATGGCGCTGCCAAGAAGTTTGCAAATCCATGCCGCCTTGTCTATGGCACCAACGCAGTGCTATGTGTCGACTACAGGGGATCGTTTCAAGAGACTGGAATCGTATGGCATGTGACAAAAGGATCTGCGGATGTTTCGCCAAAAGTGGGGAAACGGGTCGTCGTGACGCCTACCGCCGACAGCGGAGTGGTTGAAATAGAGGCGCGTTTCAATGGCGACGAGATACAGCCTAAGTTTGTTCTTCCAATTGTCCGGGAACGAGTGGTAGATGTGAGGGCAATTGTTATATGTACTGAGAAAGGGGCTGTGAAAATGCCCGCAATGAAAGATAAAGATATTCTTCACCGAGTGCATATGGCAAATGTAATCTTCAGGCAGGCGGGCATCAGATTCAACCTCCTTGGAATCGAAACATTGCCCGATTCGTCTCAATACTGGAACATAGGATTGAATGAGTGGACTGGATGGCTGTGGTGGCGCAGAAGAGTCACGTCAAGCCAGGTTCGGACTCTTATGAACGACCACAACGTCAGCGGCTGCGTTAACATGTATTTTGTGGGACGCATCAGCGACGTTGCCGAAGACAAGGACAACGGAATAAACGGATTTTGTCTGCCCGGATGCGTGTTTGTTCAAGCTCAATGCCCAGAACACACGCTTGCCCATGAGCTAGGCCATGCGTTGGGCTTGTGGGACTGCTACGACAGATACGTGCCACGTCTGAGTGAAAACGAATATGGCCCGCCTATGGAGGTGCCAGATGCCGATTTGCCGATCTCGGCAGCTCGTTTCCAGTCTCATCCACGCGACTGGGGAGACGAGACTGGCAGGGGTTTCTACGAGCAGACCGACACCTATCGAGGCATCCTCAAGAAGTTCATCATGTACGGAAATGAAGATCTGTTCTACGACTATGGCTACGACATCCCGGATGACATGGTTGAATGTCTCAACAACAACAACCATCAGCGCGTGGGCTTTGGATTCGGCGGCATAGGCGCCGCCAACGTGAATGAGACAAATGAAGGAGTGTATGCACGATGAAAAAGACCAGACTTGCTCTTGTAGCCTGTTCGGCGATCATGCTTGCGGCGGCGGCCTTCTGCTCGGATCCTCTGCCTGCAGACTCGATGAAGGCATTGAGGGCAATGCTGGATTTCGCGCAGGGGCCGAAGCAGGACAACCTGACGCTGGACATGGTTCAGATCGAGCCGAACTTCAGCTTGCCGGAGGTGTTCTTCGGCATGGTAAGAATTGACGGCGACTGGCCGATTGAGCGGCGCAAGGCCATCTTCGATGCGTATCTTGCGGGAATGGGCGACATAGACTTCACCGACGCGGCAAACAAGGACAGGGGACTCGCTCTGAAGGCCACTGCACAGTGCATGGTGATGAAATACACAAACGCACTTCCCCACATGCGCAGGCTGGTGCTGAACACAACGCTTACGGGATGGATGCGACGAAGGGAGATTGGAAGGTTGATAGCCTTGTCACCCGTATGTGACGAAACCACGGCGGCCATGGAGGCCATCTTCACGAATCGTGTTGATTTCTCATGGGAAGACCGTGAAGAGTGCTTTGACTATGCACAGAAGATAATCACGGCAAGCCATTCGAATACCGTTCCCCAGAATGTATGCGCTAGAGCGGCCTGCGTCTTTACCCGCGATGCAACAGAATGGCAACTGTGGGGAGAGTATGACTTTTTTTGGCAAAGTTACTACTCTGGCTATGCCATGAGTTCAAATAGACTGGAGTTTGCCAAGAATGCCTTGTTGAACACCAATATAACACAAAATAGCGATTGGGCCTATCTCAAGAATGCTTTTATCTCCGTGACGAACCAGCTGCTCTCGTCCGGGCGGCCGCTTGTGCAGCTGGACATCGGCGAAGGCGGCGGCTGAGGTACGCCGCTCACCCCTGCTCCGCCAGCCACTTCTTGAACGCCTCGCGCTCGTCCGCCGAGAGCGCGCCGTAAGCCGCCTTAGCCGCGTCCAGGCGCGTTGGAGCGGGGAGCGCTACATTGTTCGCGCCGATGGCTGGGAGCGCCCCTGCGGCGTTTCTGAGGGCTTCTGCGTTGGCGTGGAAGTAGCGCTCGGTCATCGACTGCGAAACATGGCCGACATGCGTCCGCCCCCCGCCTGGTCATCTGAATGCGCTGGATTGGCGAAGCGGGATTTGATATACTGATTCCGCTGGCCTTTGCACGGCCGGTGCACATCAAAGAAGGAGGCAGTGGACATGAGAAAAAGTGTGGTTTTCGCAGCTGCGGTGCTGACCGCGGCGGGCGCGGCGGCGGCGCAGCGAGTGACGGCGCGGTCGCTCGCCGAGGGCGGGTATCTCGCATTCGGGCAGCCGACCGGAAGCTACTACGAGGCGATCGTCAAGCACGCGGGGCTGCAGGCGATCCACGCCGACGGGGCGGTGTCGCTGCGCCTCGTCGAGACTGGGCGCGAGGAGAAGGCCGACGGCGCGTCGCGGACGACCGTCATCCGCCTGAAGGACGAGTATTACCCGTTCGAGGTGACGCGCCACGTGAAGTCGTGGAACGATTGCGGCGCAGTGGAGACGTGGGTGGAGATCCGCCACGGCGAGAAGGGCCCGGTGAGGCTGATGCGGGCAGACAGCTTCGCGACGCAGATGCCCGTGAAGGGCGGAAGGGTGGGCGTGCTCACCCTGGCGGGGCAGGGCAACCACGAGGCGAACGTCTGCGAGACGGAGGTGAAGAACGGGCAGTTCGCGTACTACGCCTCCTGCGCCGGAACGCGCGACGCATGGGAGTCGAACCCGGCGATGATGGTGTCGTTCGGCGACGGCGTGGACGAGGAGCGCGGCAAGGTGCTGGGCGTGGCGCTCGAGTGGACCGGCACCTCGTGCAAGCGCGTGCGACGCAACTGGGACGGGAAGCGCATCGACGTGTTCGCCGGCGTCGATATGACGAGCGGGCCGTACACACTTGACCCCGGCGTGACGTTCACCACGCCCAGGGCGATACTCGTCTGGTCCGAGCAGGGCCGCGGCGAGGTCTCGCGCCAGTACCACCGCTGGGCCCGCAGGCACTTGATGCCGCACGGCGACGCGCTCCACGCGGTGCTGCTGAACAGCTGGGAGGGTTCGTACTTCTCCTTCACGGAGCAGACGCTTCTCGACATGATGGACGGCGTGAAGGAGATGGGCGGCGAGATGTTCGTTCTGGACGACGGCTGGTTCGGGCGCGGCAAGTACGCCCGCGACGAGGTGAACAAGGCCACCTCCGGCCTCGGCGACTGGTGCATCAACGCCGCGAAGCTTCCGCGCGGCCTCGGGTTCCTCGCCGACGAGGCGGCGAAGCGCGGGCTCAAGTTCGGCATCTGGGTGGAGCCCGAGATGGCGAACACGAAGAGCTGGCTCGTGGAGTCGCATCCCGACTGGGTGCTGCGGGAGAAGGGGCGGGAGCTCGTGTGCGGGCGCGGCAAGACGCAGGTGGTGCTCGACTTAGCCAATCCCGCCGTTCGCGACAACCTCTTCGCCCAGCTGGACGCCGTCTATTCCGGCATCCCGTCGCTTGCGTTCGTGAAGTGGGACTGCAACGCCAGCATCCACAACCCAGGCTCCGCCTACATCCCCGCCGACCGCCAGCCCAACCTCTGGTACGACTACACCATCGGCTACTACGAGCTGCTCGCCCGCCTCCAGGCCAGACGCCCGCAGATCATGACCCAGGCCTGCGCCTCCGGCGGAGGGCACATGGACTTCGGCTCGCTCAGGTATGCCGACGAGTTCTGGACGAGCGACCGCACCGACCCGTACAACCGCATCTTCATCCAGTGGGGCGCTTCGCAGTTCTACCCCGCCTCCGCCATGGCCTGCCACGTCACCGCCTCGCCCAACCACCAGTCCAAGCGCTCCACGCCACTCAAGTACCGCTTCAACGTGGCGATGACCGGCCGCCTCGGCTTCGAGCTGCATCCGAAGAACCTCAAGCCCGAGGAGGTGGCCTTCTCGAAGGCCGCAGTGGCGGACTACAAGCGCATCCGCCCCGTTGTGCAGCGCGGCGACCTCTATCGCCTCGTCTCGCCGTACGAGAAGCCTCTCTCCGCGCTCATGTACGCGAGCGAGACGAAGGACGCGGCCGTGCTCTTCGCGCTTGGACTCAGAATCAAGGGCGAGCGTGCGGAGACGCTCAGGCTGCGCGGCCTGGACCCGGAGGCGCGCTATTCGGTGAAGGAGATCAACCGTGGCGCGCGGCTTCACGCGGAGCTCCCCGAAAGCGCCACTGGGCGCGAGCTGATGGATCGCGGGGTAGCGGTGCGCCTCGCCGGCGACTACGACTCCGCGGTGTTCGAGGTCGTCCGCGCCGGCGCGCGGTGAATGGCATGGGGGCTTGAGGCATGAAGAGGATTCCGCTTGTCGCAAGGATTCTCGCAGGATTTGCGCTCGGCACCGTCGCCGGCCTTGCGATGAGCGCATGGTGCGCGCCTGAGACGGTGAAGAAGATATTGCCGTACATCTCGCCCTTCGGGGCGGTGCTGGTGGCGATGCTAAAGACGGTCGTCTATCCGGTGATACTGTTCTCGCTCATCCTGGGCGCGGCCTCGCTGCCGCTCAGGAAGTCCGGAAAGGTGGGGGCGCTCGTGCTGGCGTGGTACACGGGAACGTCCGTCTTCGCGACCGTGTTCGGCGTGGCGATGGCGTATCTGATGAACCCGAAGATGGAGGCGGCCGAGAAGGTGGCGGGCGCGGGCGTCGAGGGCGCGAAGGCGCTCGTTGCCGGGGGCGCGGGCACGGGATCGTCGTTCGGCGCTTTCGCGGCGAGCCTCTTCCAGAATCCCTTCGCGGCGCTGGCGAGCGGGCAGTTCCTGCCGATAATCGTCTTCGCGATAGCGTTCGGCCTCGCCGCAAGGTGGATACTCGACAACGCCGCCACCACCGACGATGCGCGCCGGACCGTGACCGCGCTGCTTGACGTGTGCGACGGCGCGCAGAAGGTGTCGTTCAAGCTCATCGATTGCGTCGTCGCCTACTTTCCGTTCGGCGTGGCGGCGCTCTCGCTCGTGAACTTCGCCGAGAACGGGGCGCTTCTCTTCGGGCCGTATTCGCGCATCGCGGCGTGCGTGATGACGGGGGTGGCGGCGATGGTGCTGGTGGTGTATCCGCTCTCGATCGCCGTGTTCTGCAGGGAGAATCCGTACCGCGTGCTCATGCGCCTGCGCCAGCCGATTCTCACGGCGTTCGTAACGCGCTCGAGCGCGGCCACGCTGCCGATGTCGTTCAGGGCGATGGACGATATGGGCGTTAGCCGCACGCTGTCGTCGTTCTCCCTGCCGATGGGGGCGACGGTGAACATGGACGGCGTGTGCGTGCATCTGCCGGTGTTCGTGATACTTGCGGCGAACATGTTCGGCCATTCGCTCGGCGCGCTGGACGTGGCCACTCTGTGCATGATGATAATGTTCGCCTCCGTCGGCGCGGGCGGCGTGCCGGGAGGCTCCGTGTTTCTGCTCTTCATGGTGCTGGAGAACATGGGCCTCGCGCCTGAGCAGGTGTCGCTTGTCGTGGCGCTCGCGCTGGGCATAAATCCTGTCCTTGACATGTTCGAGACGTGCTGCAACGTGACGGGCGACAACGTGTGCACGTACATCGTCGCGAAGAAGAGCGGGCTTCTGGCGGCGGACTCCGCGCGCAGTGCGCCGACATCCGGGAAATCAACTTCTAATCCTCGCTAAAGGGAAAAACAATGGAAACAAAACCTCTGTTCATAGTCATGAGCGCGCCCTCTGGGTGCGGAAAGTCGACGCTCATCGACATGCTTCTACAGGAGTACCCGGACCTCGAGTACTCTATCTCATGCACCACGCGCGCGCCGCGTGGCCATGAGGAGGACGGAGTGGACTACCACTTCCTCACCGTGGAGCGCTTCCGCGAGCTGCTTGCCGAGAACGCCTTCCTGGAATACGCCGAGGTGCACGGCAACTACTACGGCACGCTGCGCGGGCCGATCGAGGACGTCCTGCGCGTCGGCCACTCAATGATCCTCGACATAGACGTCGTGGGCGCCGCCAAGGTGCGCCATTTCGTCATGTGCCATTTGCCGCCGGAAGATCCGCTTCGGGCCGGCTACATGGACGTCTTCGTGAATCCGCCCTCGCTAGACGAGCTGCGCCGCCGCCTCGAGGGGCGCGGCACCGACGCCCCTGACGTCATCGAGCGCCGCCTCGCCAACGCAGAAGGCGAGATGGCCCGCGCCGGCGAGTACATGTTCCAGGTGGTGAACGACGACCTCCACATGGCCTACCGACGCCTATGCGACCTCATCGACGTGCGCAGCGGGCGCATGTAGAAATCAAGGTGTGCCGCCCTGTTTAGAAGCGATAGCTGACTGTAAGGCCGGCGGAGTGGGAGAGGCCGTTGTGCGTGTCGAACTTCCACTCCTCGCCCATCGAGTCGATGAAGCGCGCGTCGTGCGACATCATGAACACGAGGCCGTAGCAGAGCGTCACGTCCATGTTGCCCCAGTGCCACTGCAGGCCTATCGTGCCGATGTGGCGGTCGCCGGGAGGAAGCATCGTCGAGCCGTCGTTGCGGCGGTGGCTGCAGGGGTCCATGTCGTACACGTACGAGGCGAGAAGGGTGAAGTTCTCGTGGAAGTCCCAGGCGCCGCCTAGGCCGATGCGGTACACGTCGTGCCAGTTGAGCTTCGTCGTCTTCACGCCCGAGGGAAGATGGAAGTTGATCTCGGGCATTGAAGACCATTCGGTCCAGGTGAGCGCCGAGCCGAGATGCACGGTGTCGGTGACGTCCCAGTTGCCGCCGATGGTGACGGACTGCGGAAGGCGGACGTCGGCGCTGGCGTGCCCGGTGTTTCCCCTGGCGGCCGAGCTGAGCGACGAATCGACCGTCTGGTGCGCCTGCGCGTTTGCCTGCTGAATGGCCTGGGCGTAGTAGGTGTCCCAATACGGCGTGCCTGCGAGACCCATGTCGGTGAGGCGCTTGCGCACCGCGGCATCAGCCTGCGCCTCTGCGGCTGCGTAGTCGCGTGACTTAACGCGCGTGTGGTTGTATCCCTTCACCTTGGTGTCGATGTACGATTTGTAGAGGGCACCGACGGAGATCGAGTCGGTGAACTTGTAGCGGGTTGACAGCTCCCAACCCCAGTCGGTGAAGCCATTGTCGCCCTTCAGGTGGTTGCGCATGGAGCCGTAGTAGCTGCCGTTGCTCACGGCCTGGGGGTGGGAATACTGCTCGAACTCGAAGTAGAGCAGGCGGAAGCCGGCGGCCACGCTCCACTTGTCCGTTATGCGGTAGGAGACGTTGGGGTTGAGCGTGAGGCCCTCGACGAACGTGCTGCGCGTGTTCCAGGCCATTTCCCAGTCCTGGTTGTAGTGCGTGCCAAGGCCGAATTCCGGCGCGAATCCGAGGCCGAACGAGAAGTCGTATGGAAGCGGAACGGCGACGTACGTGTGGGGCAGCATGAATACGCCGGGATCCATCTTGCGGCCGTGGTGTCCGTTTATGGCGGTGTCGGCGGTGGGATGCTCAGTCACAAAGCCCACGGTGACGATCGTGTTGGTGAAGTCCGACATCGTCGCGGGGTTGTAGAAGAGCGCCGAGGCGTCCACAGCCTTGCCCATCACCGCGCCGCCCAGAGCGGTTCCGGCAGCCGAACCCTCGTACAGGGCAAAACCCGCGCCAAACGCGGAGACCCCACACAGTGTCGCGCCAATGGCCGACAAGAGCAGCTTTTTCGTCAAATTATTGTTCTTCTGAGTTGAAAGAAGCATTGCGACATTTTCCTTGTTTTTGTCAAGATGCGAATAGTTTATCATAATCATCCCCGCAGATGCAAGCGGTATTTTGACATTATTTTGGTTTTTGTCACATATCTGTAATTGGGCAATATCGCCGTTAATCTGTTAGAATTTCAGAATTATCCTCGTGGGGACTGTCTCCGAGTTACTCTGCTGGCCAGAGTTAATGCGGGTATCGTTCGCGGGAGGGCGCGTGTCCTCACGCGCCGAATTATCGGCGGCTGGGGAAGCCGCCCTCCCATGTTGGGAATACTCCCATAATCTATGGCCACCACAATAACTAGAGCGGCGCGAAGGGTACCCATTAAGATCGGCAACAGGTGCAAGATCGAACGGCAGGACATGTGGCACGGCTACCGTCGCACGCAGTTCGACTTCAATGGTCGCAAGGCATGGGTGGTCGAGCCGTCCATCGCGCCGCTGGCAGGGGCGCGCACCCCACGTGGCCGCGATGGTATGCAATGGATCTGGAACATGCTCTGGCCCGACTGCAACGTGGAGCGAATGCATGTGACCGATCTCCTCAAGCGCGGTTTCCACTACGCCTACATTGACCTCTTCGACACACGCATGGACGATGCGGGTGTCGCGGCCGCATCCGCCTTTCAGTCATTCCTCGTGATGGAGCTTGGCTTCACGCCGAAGGCGAATCTTGTCGGAATCAGCTGGGGCGGTTTCATGGCGGCGCAGTATGCCGCTGCAAAGCCGACGAACGTCGCGAAAATCTATTTCGACAACGCGCTTCTCACTTTCGACGGCTATACGCCGCCCGCCAAGATTGGGCTGGGACCGTGGGAAAAGTCTGCGCCTGCTGGCGGTTGGCACGACGAGCCGCGCATGCCTGTGAATCTTGCACCCGCGCTCGCGCAAGCGGGCATCAAGGTCTTGCTCGTGTACGGCACTTCCGACATCGCCGTGAAGCCTTCTGCCAACTCGGCGGCATTCGTCGCGAAGTTCAAGGCTGCGGGCGGCGATGCGAAGGTGCTGGTCCATCCGGAATACGGGCACCACCCGCACGGCGTCGAGAGCGACGAGAAGAACACGGTCATCGGATTCTTCGCCGATTGACGTGACGGTTTCTTGGCATGGCGATTAGGCGTTGCAGACGATCTTGACGCCGGAGATGGTGCGCTTCTTCGTGGAGAAGGCCGTTTTTCTTTCCAATCGGGCACGTAGCGTCCAGTCGATTATGGTATAATAGCGGGCAAGGAGATAAAATGAAAACTCAATACGTGTTGCCAGCGGTGATTGCTTTTTGCTCGATGTGTACCTGTGTCGGCGCGGCGGAGGCGTTCTCCACGTCGAATGACGGCGCGAAGGCCGCTAAGAAGGCGCATGCGCTTGAAGACTTTCCCGTCGCATGCGAGCGCGTCGTGGCGTTGGAGGGGCGCGAGGCGTCCCTTCTGCCGAGCGGGCGAAAGTTCAAGCTCGTGTGGAACGACGAGTTCGACGGCGATAAGTTGGACGAGACGAAGTGGGGCTACCGTACCAACTTCTGGGGACGGAGCGCGCATTGGTTCGCGACGCCGGAGGACAACGCCGTTGAGGTGAAGGACGGTCTTCTCAGGATGAAGCTCGTCAAGCGTGCCGACGGACAGTTCGTCTCGCCCCAGCTCCAGACGGGCGAGATCGTGTGGGACATACCCCATACTGACACCGGCAAGGGATTCTGGCCGCTCACGAAGCGCGCGCGGCCGAAGTTCATGCATCGCTACGGCTACTACGAATGCCGTTGCCGCCTCCAGCAGAAGGCGGGATGGTGGTCGGCGTTCTGGATGCAGGCACCGATGCAGGGCTGTTCGCTCGACGCGCGCCGGGCGGGAATCGAACACGACATCATGGAGTCGTTCGACCCCGGCTTGATCATTCCGCATTGCTTCCACTACAACGGCTACGGCGCGGAACACGGCTGCTTCAGGATTCCGCGCGTCCGGAAGAACGGCGACGCGATGCTCGCGCTCGACAAGACGCAGTACCACGTCTTCGGCCTTCTTTGGGAACCTGACGGCTACACGGTGTACATCGACGGACGCCGCCACGGAGAGAAGGCCGGACGCGGAAAGGGCGAGGCGGTCAGCGAGACAGAGGAGTTCATCCTTCTCACGACGGAGGCGAAGTGGTACCGCAACAACCGCATGACAGGCAAGGGCGTGCCGGAACTCGAATCGGCGCTTGGCGACGAGTTCATCGTCGATTACGTAAGAGTGTACGATATTACGGAGTGATGAAAACATGCGAAAAGAAGGATTGAACGCGATGTCGATGCTGATTTACTCTATGTGAAAGGAAACGATGATGACGCGCAGGATGTTTGTGAAAACGGCATCGGCTTTTGCGGGAGGTGCCATATTTGGCATGGATTTTTCTGTAAAGGCAAACATGAAACTCGCCTTTCAGACGTATGCCGTACGCGACTTGTGCGAAAAGGACTTCGCCGGCACGCTCAAAGCCGCGAAGGCGATGGGCTTCGAAGGCGTCGAGACGGGCCGATTCTACGGTCTTGACGCGAAAGGGCTCAAGGCCGCGTGCGACGAGGCGGGGCTGGAGCTTGTGGCGCTCCAGCTCTACCCGCACTGCCTCACCGAGCCGCAGCTCGCCGAGACGATCAAGTTCTGCAAGGACAGCGGCGCAAAACGAATCAACGTGGCCTGGTACAAGGGCAGCGCGGAAAACGCCAACGACTGGCAGCTGCTCGTGAACGTCCTCAACCACGCGGCGGCGGTCTGCGCGAAGGAGGGGATTGAAGTCGCCTACCACAACCACGACCAGGAGTTCAAGATTTTACTGCACGGGCGCACGGCGATGGAATGGCTCTACGACGGCGACGGGCCGGGGCTTCTGCGGCAGGTGAACGAGACGCCGCGTCTCTCGCCGCTCGTGAAGCAGGAACTGGACATCGGATGGTGCGTCCTCGCGGGCGGCGACCCGCTTGCGTGGCTTGCCGCCCATCCGCGCCGCAACCCGACCGTCCACGTCATGCCGGCGGGCGGACGGTCCGTCGGCGACGCGAACGATCGAGCGGACTGGAAGCGCATCATCCCGGCACTCGTCGCCGACGGCGTGGAGTGGCTCGTCGTGAAGCCTGTCGCCCGCCCCGATTCGCTTGCCGACCTCAAGGCGAGCATTGACTACTTGAGGCGTTTGCACCTCCGGAAATAGGGTTGCATGCGCATTTCCTGTATTCGCGCATGGACATGCCGGTACGCTGACGGAAAAACTTCTTCGCGAATCCGTCTGATTCGTAGCCGCAGAGATTCACGACAGTTCCGATTGGGAGATGACCACACGAGAGAAGTTCGCACATCTTGCGAAAGCGGTGTTCGTGTATTTCGTCGAGGATGGAATGGCCGGTCTCCTTTCTGAACCTGTTTGTCGCGAGGCTGCGCGAGCATCCCATTACGGCAGAAACGTCATCCACTGAAAGTTCATGTTGGCAGGCGTGGGTGCGGATGTGCTCGAGCGCACGGCGGACGGCGCGGCTCAGTCCGGGAGCGACGGCGGTCGATCCCCTGCGGACGATCCGCAGTGGCCCGTAATTTTCGACGTGCGGCAGTCTTGGCGGCGCCTCGCCCCTTTTCTCGCGTTCGATTTCCGCCTCCAGCATCTGCGCCAGACGATATCCGGCCCCCTCGAAGTCGGATTCGACGCTTGTCAGCCCCGGAGAAACGGACTCGCAGTAGATTTCGTCGTTGTCGATGCCGGCGAGCGCAACTTCATCGGGGATTGAAAAACCGGCGGTTGTCGCGGCATGGAACGCCCTAATCGCGCAGTCGTCGTTCGCGCCAAGGATTCCGCATGGTTTCGGCAAGGCGACAATCGCCTCCTTCAACCCAAAGCGGGGAAGGACCGTCACGGGCTTTCCGACGGTCATCGCATCCTTCCTGAACTGCGCGAAGCGGTCCTTGTCCCAATGGATGCCGTCAGCCGTGCCGATGTATGCGTAGGATGAGCAGTTGAGGCCCAGAAGCTCTTTCCCTGCAAGCGCAGCTTCTGCCGCCGAGTCGTGTACGAGGGAGGGATGGCGGCGCGAACGGTACGTAGGATTCGGGTCGTGATAGACCGTCGGGATGTCGCGGAATACATGGTCCGGCAGGGCGGTGTGGCTCATCGCGCGATCGACGATGCAACCGACTGGACGCCATTCCCTCAACGCGTCGCGAATTTCCGCTGCGCACGCCGACTTGCTGACGACTTGGACGAACCATCCATGTTCCAGCGCAAAACGGTGAACGCCGGCGAGCTTCTGCCGCCAGCTTTTCTGAAGGGTCGATTGGAAGAAAAGTACGATTTCCATGGCAAGGAATAGTATACCACATTCTCTGTCCGATTGGCTATGTTGTTTTTATCTGATTGGCTATGCGTCGTGTCACAATTTATGGTATTATATACTCACTGAAAAATGAAAGACAACAAACACGAACAAAGGAAAAAGCGATGAAACTGATAAAAACGCGCAAAATCGGCAGGGGGGGTAGTTTAGCTATGTTTCCCCGTGTCAGAATCGTAATGTTTCGCGCGGCAGTATGCGTCATGGCCATGGCTACTGCATTGTTTGCCGACGAGACGATTGACGCCGATACGCAGCTCGCAGCCGACAGGACGGTGAGCGGTGCGCTCTACCTCGCGGACGGCACGACGCTCGACCTCAACGGCCACAACCTGACCGCAAATGCAATCGCCGTTATCGACAATGACGACGTGCCGGGATACAAGTTCCTGGAATACATTTCGTCCACGGGAAGTCAATGGCTCTATTCGAATTACGTGCCGAGCTACTCCGACAAGGTTGTGATGAAAGTAAACTTCACCTCCATGGTTACCGGCAGCAATTGGATTGGACTTTTCTGTTCGCGCGGCGCATCAAACGACAGGCCCTACATGGTCGCGATACAGGGCGGGGCGAAGTTTCGCGTGGACCATCTCGCCTCTGGAGTGATGCCGATGGGCAAATACATCAGTTGTACATTCGACGCTGGAACCGACTACACGATCAGCGTGGACGGCGCCACGCGTGCCTGGTCGGTGAACGGAGACTCGGGGACATGGACGGAGACCGCCGCGACCGGTTGGGAGGCGACCGGACCGTTCAGCATCCTTGGCTGCCATACGGCGGGCGCGGATCTCGGCAGGGATTCAAGGGTCACGCTTCTCCCCTCGTGCAAACTCTACTCCTTTCAAGTGTTCGACGAAAACGGTGTCGTGAAATGCGACATGGTCCCCGCCATCCGCACCGCCGACAATGCAATCGGAATGTACGATCGTGCATCCGGAAGGGAGATGTTCATTGAAAACTACGGCAGCAAGGCGTTCATCGCAGGTCCGCGCACCACGGCAGCCACGATCACGAACGCAAGCGCGGCGATTTCACGGCTTCGCATAAACGTTCCTGCGGATGTCGTTCTCACCAACGCCAACATCACCGTTTCGGGGAACGTCCGCCTCGTCAAGGACGGAGGCGGCTCGTACTTCGTGACGCGCACGGGCCAGACCTATACGGCGGGGACCGACATTGACGCCGGAACGGTCCTGGTGGACGGTCGAGGTACGGACGCCCTGCTCGGAAAGGCGGGCGGAAATCTCGTGAAGAACGGGGACTTTGAGGCGGAGGGAACCGTCGTGCCGAAAAACAGTAATAAGGACTGGAACTATGCGAGCGCAGCGGGATTCGTTTGTCCCGAATGGACGATGTCCAATCAAAGCTACATGGGGCTTTCCGGCCCGAAGACAGGAATCTGGATATCGGACCGGGAGCAGATCAACAACCTCATGGGCGCGTACGGATTCTTCATGAAAACATGGGGAAGCAAAAGCGGCGACCTCGCGCTTGAGCAGGGCGGGCTGACGCTCTCACGCGGACGCTACCGTATCGCCTACAACTACACGACGCGCGCGAACGCCAATCATGCGCCCGCCACGCACGTCGTGAACCTCGTCCACGACGGCATTGCGACGAAAATCGGCGAAGCGACGGTATTGTATGACGAGTTCAAACAGTATAAATCCGCCGAGTGGTTCGCCGATATTTCAGAGGAAAACGAGGGAGTGTACGCGCTACAGTTCCTGCAGACCGTCGCTGCGAACGGAACTTCCGAAAAGACAACCGTCCTCGACAACATCGTGGTGGAGAAAGTCGCGGCCGACGTGGTCGTCAACTCCGGCGCGACTCTGGAACTCGCGGGCGGTGCACGGGATTTCAGCAACTGCCAAATTGTCTTGAACGGCGGAAGGTTCCTGAACGCCTCGGGCGCGAAAACAGAACCTCTTGTCAAAAGCATGAAGCTCCTCGCGGATTCCACATGGGAAAACGTCGCGAGCGGGGGTTTCATTGCGCCTGACGACGGCCGCACGCTTCTTGACCTCGGCGGCAAGACGCTCACCGTGCTGTCGGAAAACAGCGCGAATCTCCACTTCAAGGACAGCGTGATCACAAACGGCACGATTGTATTCCCGGAGCATCTCTGGGCCGATTTCAGCGGCACGGGAGTGGATGCTTCGTCCGCGAAAATCGTGTCATGCAACCTGTTCAGGATATACGCGCCGACAGTGGTTGGAGACATTGAAATCCGCCGTATGGGAAGGGGAGGGCATGAAATCCATAATGGCGGATCGCTTGCGGTCGCGGGTGTGTTCTCCCCGGTGACCGACTTCTACCCGCCTCTGAAACTTCTGGACGGCGTGACACTCGACATTTCGGAACGCGCGGCAGGGATCTCGGTTAACTCGCCTGCGCTGACGTTCGAGGATGGCGCGACGATCGCAATCCGGCTTGGCGGCAACCATGTGCGCAATCCGCTCATTTCGTGGACGACTCCGCCTGCGAATCTTGGCACTCTGGCTTTCGTCAAGGCCGATGGCGAGAACGGATATTCGCTGAAGGTGAAAGACGACGGCCTCTATGCGGTGCGTCGTTTCCAGTTAATCGTGAGGTAGGACGTCTGCCACAAGAGGTATCGCGATACATCCGCGAAAAAACGACGAAGGAGAAAACAATGCGAGCACGAATAAATAAGACGAAGCGCCATGCACTGGATGTTTTTTGCATGGCATGTGCGTTCGCGCTGGTGGCGTCAGCAGCTCTCGCCGCGCCGCGCATGGGCCCGTGGACGAAGGAACAGGCGTGGAAGTGGTACAACGCCCAGCCGTGGATTCGCGGATGCAACTACATGCCGGCGAGCGCGGCGAACCGTTACGACATGTGGCAGGTTTGGGACAGCGAGCGGCGTTTCGAGGAGATGGACCGCGAGCTCGCGCTTGCGGAGTCCATCGGCTTCAACGCCGTGCGCATCATCATCGCGGAGGACAACGGCTTCGCGGTGTGGTGCGAGGACCACGACGGCTACATGCGCAATCTCGAGCGCTTCCTCGCGTTGTGCGGCAAGCACAAGATCCGCGCCATCATGTGTCTCGGCAACGACTGCTCGCGTCCGAAGCCTCTGTGGTCGATCCCGAAGCCCGGTCCGCAGCCGTACGACATCGGCTACCACGGCGGACGCAAGCGCAGCCAGCACGGCAGCTTCCCCGGCATGATCGGCTACATCAGCGCCGATGATCCGGAGCTGCAGCCGAAGTTCTTCAGGATGTGCGAGGAGGTGATGGAGAAGTACAAGGACGACGACCGCGTCCTCTTCTGGAACATCTGGAACGAGCCAGGAAACAACGGCCGCGGCGAGGTTTCGGCGCCGCTCATCAAGAGGCTCTTCGAAATCGCATGGAAGGTGGGCGTGAAGCATCCATGCGCCGCCGACATTTGGCGCGGACAGGCGAAGCCCGTCAATGCCGCCGAGAGGGTCTCGATGGAGATGAGCGACATCATCAGCTACCACACCTATTCCCCGCTGCAAACGCAGATCGCCGTGGCCAGGAAGCTCAAGGCCGAGTTCGGCCGGCCGCTCGTGAACACCGAGTGGATGGCGCGCATCCTTGGCTGCGACGTGCAGGACTGCTATCCGTTCTTCGCGCAGGAGCGAATCGGCTGCACATGCTGGGGTTTCGTGGCCGGCAAGTACCAGACATACGAGCCGTGGGAGGGCATGTGGAAACAGGTCGAGAAGGGCTACCGGGGCTACAAGATGACGAAGTGGTTCCACGACCTGTTCCGTCCGTCGCTCCGTCCCTACGACCCGGAGGAGATCGACATCATCAAGCACGTGAATGCGCAGATGGACGCGGAACGCGAAGGAAAGTCCCTGCGCGCGAAGGTCGCGGCGAAATACAGGATTGTCCGCCAAGACATGTGGCAGGGTTGCCGTCGGACGCATTTCGACTTCAACGGACGCAAGGCGTGGATTGCCGAGCCGTCCGTCGCGCCGCGCAAGGATTCAGCCTGGATCTGGCCCCTGCTCTGGCCCGAATGCGACGCCGGGCGCACGTGCGTGGCGGACCTGCTGAAGCGTGGATTCCACTACGCCTACATCGAGCTTTTCGACACGCGCATGGACAAGGCGGGTGTCGAGGCGGCGGCGGCGTTCCAGGCGTTCCTTGTGAACGAACTCGGCTTCGCGCCGAAGGCGAATCTGGTCGGCCTCAGCTGGGGCGGATTCATGGCGGCGCAGTACGCGGCGGCGAAGTCGGCGAACGTGGCGCGCATCTACCTCGACAACGCGCTCCTCACGTTCGACGGCTACACGCCTCCGGCGAAGGTGGGCCTGGGGTCGTGGGCGGACGTGACGGGGCGCGTCCCTCCCGCATGGCGCGATGATCCGCGGATGCCGGTGAACCTCGCGCCGTCGATCGCGAAGGCGGGCATCTCCGTGCTGGCCGTGTATGGCACTTCGGACGCATACGTGCGTCCGGGCGCAAATACCAAGCCGTTCCTCGCGAAATTCACGGCGGCGGGCGGCAAGGCGACGGTGATCGCGCATTCCGAGTACGGACACCACCCGCACGGCGTCGAGCCCCACGAGGCCAATACGGTCATCCAATTCTTCATTGGGAGTAAAAAGAAATGAAACTGCAAAATGTGATTTCGCTGTTCGCCGCAGTTGCGGCATCGACTTCCGCCGCATTTGGCGCGGGCGACGTCCCTGCGGGGACGGTGCGCATATCCGAGGACAGGATCACCCTCCCGACGTACGCGCCGGGTGGTTACGACAAGACGCCGCTCTTCTACACGGGGCGCGTCTACCAGGGCGCGCAGGGCAGGGTCTATCCGTACCCGATGCAGGACGTGCTGCACGACGAGAAGATCGACGAGACGTACAAGTACCTGACGATGGAGAACGACTGGTTCCACGTCGGGATGCTGCCGGAGCATGGCGGACACCTCCTCAACTTCACGGACAAGGCGACGGGTTTTGAGACGTTCTACCGCCAGCACGTCATCAAGCCCGCGCTCATCGGCATGCTCGGCGCGTGGATTTCCGGCGGCGTGGAGTGGAACTTCCCGCACCACCACCGCGCCACGACCGCGATGCCGATCGACTGGCGTTTCACCGCGAACAAGGATGGCACGAAGACGATCTGGTTTGGCGAGACGGAGTTGCGCCGCCGCCTGAAGTGGACGATCGGGCTCTCGCTTCTCCCCGGCCGCGCCGTGCTGCGGGCGGACAACGTGTTTATGAACCGCCAGCCATGGATCGAGTCGATGATCTACTGGGCGAACGTGTCGGTGCACTGCGGCGACGACTACCAGATACTCTTCCCGCCGAGCTGTCATCTCGGCTTCGACCACCACAAGAACTACTGGACGTCGTTCCCGATCGGCCCTCGCAAGGAAGAGA